>JAHQVI010000209.1 GCA_019634405.1 Hyphomicrobiales bacterium | reverse complement strand
TCGATATGGGTGAAAAGGTGGTCAGGAATGTTAAGGTCTTTCTGGATGGCCACACGCCGCCGGACAAGGTGCATCCTTCGATGTTCTAGAGCGCAAGACTTTTCGCCGGACTCAACTGTTGCGCTCGATCAATTTTTTTAGGCATCGGATTTATCCGAAAACCGGTACCTGCTTTTCGGGGGGAGTGTGTCGATGACAGCCGAAGCCGTGCTTGGGGCCCTGCTACAGACCAAGGATCAGGTTGATAATCAGTGGTCGATGTATGTCGTTGTGCATCTGGGGCTGTTCTGGTTTTTCTTTCTTGTTCATCGGCCGCTTCTGTTCATCGAGCGCGCGATCGCCCTCTTCGCCTATGGCGCTTTCGCCTATATTAATGGCAGCGCGCTGATTGACAGCTACACCTTTCTTGAGGCGGCGCGTCTGGATCTTCTCAATCTGAGAGGTGAACTGGTGAACATACCGAATATGGGAAGCGTGCTCGGCTTGCTCAATTTTGCGGTTACGACTCAGCTCATCCTGATTACGCACGGCGCAGCGTTTGGCGTCGTCGCGCTGTTCCTGATTTTCCGCAATTCGATGGTCCGGCGTTATCAGCGCTTGTTCGAAGGCGGGCGCACGGCGAATTAAGCCGTATCTCGCCAATACATGCTTTTGATCATGCCGGGCTATTCCAGCCGCTCGGCCAGTTCCAGCGCATGGAACGCGTTCGCCAGTCCCGCACCGTAATCGCGGTCACGTCCGTCCGGCCCCAGATCCTCCGCGGCTTCGACAAGCACGTCGCGAATATTTTCGCCGGTCAGTTTCGGATTGCGCTCCATGAGAAGGGCGATGATCCCGGTGACGTGCGCAGCGGCAAATGACGTCCCGGAAAGGAAATCGAAACCATTACCGGCAACTGGCGCGAAGATTTCCACGCCAGGCGCAGCCGCCAGAACATAACCGCCGCGATTGGCGCCTTCAAAGAGCTGGTCGGCTTCATCGGTGGCCGTTATTGCGATAACCTTGTCATGGGCTGCCGGATAAGCGGGCGGGGCGTCGGGGCCTTCATTTCCGGCCGCTGCGACAAAGATCGCGCCGCGTTCATAAGCATCGTCGATCATCTCGATGAAAAGCGCGTTTTCCGCCCCGGCGAAGCTCATATTAAAGATCCGCGCGCCTTCCACATAGGATTTATCGATGGCGTCGATGAGGGCGTAGACCGTCGTGATCGGGGCAGCGCCGAGCTGTTCAGGCGCGAAGGCCCGCACGGAAATGATGCGCGCTTTCGGTGCGATCCCGATCATGTCGCCGCTCGCCGCGATGATGCCCGTGATCGCCGTGCCATGTTCATGCGGGTCGTCAATCCCGTGCTTGAGCGCATCGAGCTCGGTCATGTTGGCGTTGCGAAGCGCGGGATGAGAGATGTCCGCCCGCGAGTCAAGCACCGCCACGGTAATGCCTTCGCCATTGACCAGCCCCTGGGCATCGGGAATGTGCATTTTTGGCAAGGCATATTGCTGCGCATAGGAAGTTGCGCCGCCCATATCGCCCTGAAGCCGATATATGCTATTGCGCACGGCAAGTTCGACATTCGCCGTTCCGGCGATTTCGGCTAGGACTTCGTCGACGGTGCGGTCATCGGGAATCCCGAAGCGGAAAATGCGCGCGCCGCCAAGGAGCGTCAGCGAGATTGAGTCCTGCAGCACAAGGGACGCATCATTTTCTATATCAGCAGCCGTCTCGTCGGCGTCCTCGCCCCGGATAAGCAACACGACTTCGCTTGCCCGGAACTCAGCCTGTTCGGCGAACAGGCCTGCTCGCTGCAGCGGCAATGGCGGTGTGTCCGCAAAAATTTGTGGTGACCGACGATCCGGCGGGACGTCCGGCAGAGGCGGATTAAGGATGACGATTGCCGGCGGCGTGTTGCGTACCCTCGCCCTGCGACGCCTTTCCGGCTTGCGCTTTTGCGGGGTTCGGCGAACGCGGCGTGTCTTTTTCCGCCGCTTTTCCTTCTCGGCGTTCTGCAAACCCTTGATGATCGCGGGGCCGAATGTGCCAATAATCTTGCCTATGTTATTGCCGCCACCGCCTCGATTCGGTCTGTTGTTATTGTCCGGGTTGCGAACTTGCGCGGACAGACTTGCGAATGCGCCACTGATAAAAGCGATCAGGCAGACCATAAGGATCGAACGAAGTATTGCGGAAAAACGGAACCGTTTCATAGGCGTCCTCCTGAGCATCCCGGGTTGCGCGGTATTTGTACCTTCGCCGGATTATTTCAAAGTTTAGCGTGATGGCGAGATAAAAGCCACCAGACTGGCTTCGCCGCGCAAACGCTCGATAAGTGCAGTCTGCGCCTCCCCGGTCAGTTCCTGATCGGAGAGCCTGACGCGAAACGTGCCGCCGGGCTTCGGGCCATCGGTGATTATCAGCCCGTTTTTACGCAAGAGACCGGTAATGGCGGCCGCGCTTGCGTCCTCCGAGAAACGGACCCAGACAAATGTTCCGCCTTGAATTGTCTGCTGTTCGCCCGAGGCCAACTGCGGATGCTCGCCCGTGGGAGCGCCGCCGATCATTGACGTGATTACAGCCGCCTGCACGATGATCACAACGGCCGCCAGAGCGCCGCCAAACGCAAGCCCAGGCGAAAGGCCGGCAAGACCGAGTTGCTTGAGCAGGCCTGAAACCAGACTTCCTCTTTGACGAGCCTCGCCGCCTTCTGCCGCAATTTGCGCCATCAACCTGTCGCGGGCCGCATGGCTCGGCATTCCGGCGCTTTCATTCGCAAGCACGGTTTCGCCCGCTTCCTCGCGGATCAGCTCCAGCATCCGCCGCAATTCGGCGTCCTGTCTGAGATGTGTTTCGACAAGGCTGGTTTCTTCGGCCGTAAGCTGTCCCGTCTCATACCAAGGCAGCATCAGCTCGACTTCCTCACGCTCGCTGAGGGTTGTTTTTTCGCTCATGGCCATCCCCTGTCGAGACCGGCTTCACGCATCAGCCCGGCCAGTTTCTTGCGGGCGTAGAACATGCGTGTCTTGACCGTGTTGGACGGAATATTCGTGATTTCGGCGACTTCAGCGACAGACTTGTCATGATAATAGACAAGGTCGATGATTTCGCGGTGATCGGCCGAGAGTCTGTTCATGCATTCGCGCATGATCTCTGCCTTATCCCGCTTTTGCGAAACCACTTCCGGAGTATCCTCGTCATCCGCGATTTGTACTGCGTAATCTTCATCGAGCGGCGCGTCGCTTCGCTTTCGCAGTACGCTCACTGCACGGTTATGCGCAATAGTGGTCAGCCAGGTCGAAACCGCCGAGCGGCCCTCGAAACTGTCAGCCTTGCGCCAGCATTCCATGAAAACTTCGTTCATCAGCTCTTCCGCCACCGCCTCATTGCGCATCAGCCTCACCAGATAGCGGTAAAGCCGAACATGGTGACGCGCATAAAGGGTGCTCATGGCGGTCTGATCGCGAGCGACGATCTGGGCAATTAGCTCCTTGTCGCTTCTTATCCCGCTCATGACAGCGCACACCTTTGTGTCACGCGTCCGTTGCGAATGGGACGTGCCGAATGGCGGCAAGGTTCATGGAAAATTTCACAAAGCATATGAATTGCCGATGAATACGAAGCGTGTGACTGAGAAGGCGTTCTGGCTAGCGCCTTTTCTCTAAGCAACGGGATTGCATTTAGCTTTACTTGTCGTTAGCCCTACGCGCAATCGCTACACAAAGAAAATAGTTCTTTACGGGAACAAATCTTCAAAATGACATTGGTCTGACCTGAAAATTCGGTCAAACGGCAAGAAAATGGGGTGAACCGGCAGGCGTTAGTCTTGGGTTAACCGCGCGACGCCAGTTTGGCTTGCTGGGTTTCCGGTTCTGTCCCGATATCCGCAGCGGGCGTCGATTTCTTCTCAAGGTGAAACTTCTCAGAAATTTCTCCCGCAGGCATTGGCTCACTGATCAGGAAGCCCTGGATTTGTGTGTAGCCTTCGCCGCGGATCAGATCGAGCTGTTGCTGTGTTTCTACGCCTTCCGCTGTTGTCTGGATTCCCATCCCATTCGCCATGGAGGCGACCGCACGCACGATATTCATTGCGGCGCCGTCTTTCGATAAATTCTGAATAAATGACCGGTCTATCTTTATCTTATCGAACGGGAATTTCTGGAGATAGCTCAAGGAAGAATAGCCGGTTCCAAAATCATCCATCGCGACCCGAACGCCCAGATGCTTGATTTGGTTCAGCATGTCGACGGTCGCGTCGCTATCGCCCAGAAGCACCGTCTCGGTAATCTCGATTTCAAGCCTCGCGGGAGGCAGGCCAGATGATGAAAGTGCGTTTGCAATAAGCTCGACCAGCCCGTCATTCCGGAATTGGGCAGGCGAAAGGTTGATTGCGACGATCAGCGGTTCCGGCCAGCTTGCCGCCATGTGACACGCTTCTCGAATGACCCACTCTCCGATACGGACAACATAACCGTTTTCCTCGGCAAGAGGGATGAACTTGTCCGGCAGAATGAGACCCCTTTCCGGATGGTTCCAGCGCAGCAGGGCTTCAAATCCGCACAGCTTGTTGGTGTCGAGAGATATCAGCGGCTGATAGTAAAGATCCAGCTCACCGAGTTCGATTGCTTGGCGCATATCCACGTCGAGCTTGCGGCGGTCCTGCATCTTTGCATCCATGCCGACTTCGAAGAAACGGCGCGTCCCGCGGCCTGCTGCCTTGGCGCGGTAAAGCGCCAGATCCGCGTTACGCATGAGCGTTTCGATTTCGTTGCCGTCATCCGGGCAAAACGAGATGCCGACGCTCGCGCCGATAATCACTTGATGGCCGTCAATCACGTAAGGTCTGCTGATATTTGCGATAATGCGATCGGCCAGATCCTCGGCGGCTTCGGGACGCTTGAACGCAAGCTGGATAATTGCAAATTCGTCACCGCCCATGCGTGCGACGATATCTAAATCGTCAACTTCTTGCTTCAGCCGCTCCGATACGTTTTTTAGCAGCTTGTCTCCGGCCGGATGGCCCAGGCTGTCATTCACGTTCTTGAAAAAGTCGAGGTCTATGAGGTGCACCGCAAGACGTTCGTCGCTTTTCAGATGCGTAATGGCATGCTCAAGCTGAACCCCGAACATATGCCGGTTGGCAAGTCCTGTCAGCGGATCATGATGTGCAAGATGATAGAAATCATCCCGAATTTGCTGAAACTCGGAAATATCTTCATGAGTTATGAGGTCTCCACCATCTGGAAGCGGAGAGTAAACTAATGATATTGTCCGGCCATCATGCATCTTGTTAATGCTGCTTACCTTTTTATTTTTCTTGAAAAGATCTGTTAATGAATCTCGAAATTCATCTTTATTTCCGTAATAATTTTGTATCCGAATCCGATGTTCGATGATATCGGTAAAGCAGGTGTTTTCCTGTGATAGTTCAATCGGAAGGTTATGTATTTCAGAATATCTTTTGTTGCACAAAACAAGTTGATGCTTATCATCGAACATTGCTATGCCGTGCGACATATGCTCCATAACAGCATTGAGGCGTTCGTTCTGTACTCGTAATTTGCCTTCGTTCGTTTCGAGAAGGCGAAGTGCGGCATTAGCGGCTTCTTCCTGATGCGCGACCCGCCCGATGATCTTCCTGGCCTGATGAGCCGCCGTCGCCAGAACAGCAGTCAGCGCGATCATTATGGCGACTTTCTCTACCTCTGTGCCGATCAAAATCTTATATGAGGTCAGATATTCCGTATAACTCTTTGTAATCGCTTGGGGCCCGTCGAGATAGATGGACAGCAGGACGAAAAGGCTCCAGCCAAGAACGGCTGTTCCCCCGCTCAGCAAAATGGGCCAAGGGCTGAAACGTAACGTTCTAAGCGCAATCAGGGCGTAAAGAATGACGAATGACGGGGCTTTCAGACTTCCGCCGGAGGGATGGTCGTAAGCGAGCTGATAGCTTGCGATCAGCACCAGGGCGCTTGAAATATCGAAGACCGTCAGCTTGCCAAGTATACTCTCGGCAAGCCGGCCGTTACGGACGAGATAATATCTGAACAGCGATGAGCCGATCAGAGCGGTGAGCGCAGAGAAAACCCAGGGATTGATCGACTGCCAGCCATGCCCGGCTTGTGCAATGACATGCAAAAGCAGGATGAAAGCCGCAATGCCGATCTGGCTGACGGCGATAAGTTTTTCACCATTGAGATCGTGCTCGCATAACGCTTTCTGTAAACGCTCTCTGGACGAGTCTGGCTGCCGGGAGTTTGCGCCTGTCAGCAATCTGTCAGGCCAGATCAGCTGTGCGCCTCGCTCTACGTTTGAAGTCATAAATCAGTGTGTCCGGCTTGCTTAAATCACATGATTTCAAGCGGTTACAGAACTATTATTGCAGTAGGTCAGGGTTCGAACCACCTCATCGTCATACTGTTACTCAGTTTTCTTATCTAAAGTTGATTAAGTATATCTATACAACCTTCAATGTGTGACAATCCGGTAAACGAACCCGTCTGAACACGCGACTTTCTACGCCACGCCAGGGACCCTCGCGGAGAACATCGTGCGGAATTGTTTCGTGGGGATTGAGTGGCTTGCGACAAATGTATCGGTTTGAAGCAGACGGGATTAATTGTATTAGTTGAAAAAATGTCAGGAGCAACGATCATGCGCGCGGCTGAAAAATGAGCAGCCGATGGCCCGCTCCTCAGCGCGTTACGAGCGCTGAGGATCTCGATAAAATCCAGTTTGTCGACGATATGGCGGAAATCGAAGTGCCCGTCGAATGTCTCGATCTGCTGCCTTTCAAGAACGAAGACCGCTACGATAGCGCAAGGCTTCACGCTGTCGAACGGCTGATACGCCGCTTCGGTTACAACAATATGGACCCGGTCATTGTGCGGCTCGGCCGTCGCGGACGATGGGTCATCGTGGATGGAGGTCACCGCGTTACGGCTGCGCGCCGCATATCCAGGGAATTTTTTACGAATCTGTTCGGCAAGAAGGTGCGGCGCATCCATTTCATCCTGTTTCGAACGCCTTTGAGCAATACGCGGCTCAACGATCCGCCGGATATCGTGGAGAAAGCGAAATGAGTGGGCGGAGGCGGTTCTGCGTCACGAATGAACAAAGACGGTTTTGCCATCGGCGCGCGCAGTCAGAACTCGAACGTATCCGGAATGAGATCACGGACATGGATCAGCTTGTCAGGATTTCGCGTTACGTAGATTGCCGTTATTTTCGAGGACCGAATATCAAGGGCCAAGCTTTGCAGCACCCCATCCTGCTCAATGCTCAGACGTCCCGGCGCTCCATTTATCAGCACTGTTTTTGACCATAGCGGCGATCGCAGGAGATTTTTTTTCGCAAGCCCTGCCAGCAAACGGCTGATCCGGTCCGGGCCATGGATAGGATTGAGCGTGGCCGCTTTGCGCCCACCGCCATCGGAGTGAAAAATCGCGGCGTCGGCAAGAAGATCGCGAAGGGCTGAAATATCGCCGGTTCGCAGAGTTGCAAAAAACGCACTGGCGATCCTGGCATTCTCGCTCTTGTCGACTTTGAACCTTGGGCGGGCCTCGGCAATGTGCTCTCGCGCCCTGCGAACGAGTTGCCGGCACGTCGCTTCGCTTCGGTTCAGCGCAGTCGCAACTTCGGAGAATTCGACATCGAAAATCTCGCGCAGTATATAAGCCGCCCGTTCGAGGGGTGAAAGCCGTTCAAGGGCGAGCATGAGTGCGAACGAAATATCATCCGCAATATACTCGCTCTGATGTTCGACATAATCGGCATCGACGACAACGGGTTCCGGCAGCCACTCGCCAACATAGATTTCGCGGGTTCTGCGCGCCGCTTTCAACCTGTCGAGGCAAAGTCGGGTGACGATACGAGCAAGGTAAGCTTTCGCATTGCCGATCGTATTGTGCTCGATTGCGTGCCAGCGGAGATAAGCATCCTGTAGCGCATCCTCGGCTTCGCTGACGGAGCCGAGCATGCGGTAGGCAAGACCCTGCAGATAGCTGCGATGCGTCTCGAACGTAACGGAATGTGTATCTCTCATCATATTGCCGCCAATGCCGATATCCTTATGCGCGCTATGCTGCAGCGCCGCTCTGAGTCACGGGATGCACACTGCGAAACCCGATCGCGATGCGGTTCCAGACATTGATAGCGCCGATGAGAAGGGTCAAATTCATCAGTTCCTCATCCTTGAACAGTGCTTTGACATCCTCGTAATCCTTATCTGGCGCGCCGGTCTGCGCAATGCGGGTAAGCGATTCCGTCCATGTCAGGGCTGCGCGTTCTCTTGGCGTATAGAGGGGGGACTCTCGCCAGGCTGACAGCAGGTAGAGGCGTTCCTCCGTTTCGCCATCCGCGCGGGCTTCCCGCGTATGCATGTGCACGCAATAGGCGCAGCCATTAATCTGCGACGCCCGCGTTTTCACAAGATGAATGAGGCCGCGTTCGAGACCACACTCGCTGATATACGCCTCAAGCTGCTGCATGGCCTTGATTGCATTTGGCGCAGCAGCCAGAAAATTCATTCTCATCTTCATCTCGTTCTCCTTGAAAGCAAATTCGACTTACGGAGTGGGACGAGTGTGCCCGGCCAATCGTGACATGCACGATCAGGCCGGATGCAGATGCACGATCGCAGCAATCAGAAATGCGGACAGAAAGGTCGAGTAAAGGATCGCACGCGCGATTGCCGCCGCCGGGCCGCGAAACTGCAATGCCAGCACGAAAGGCATTGCCCCGCATGGCGCCGCCGAAGTCAGCAGCACAATCACGGATTGCTGGGAAGAAAGCGGCGTGAGGTGATCAAGCAGCAACCACATCATTGCCGGCATGGCGGCAAGTTTCAGCGCTGTGATTGCGATCGGAAGGGCTGCCTCATTGTTTTGCGCGCGCGCCGAAAGGATGACGCCCAACGCGAACAGGGAGGCTGGCGGGCCGGCGTCGCCGACAAAGCGGGTAAAGAACACCAGGCCCTCATGCAGCGGCAATTCGGCAAGACCGGCAGCGAGTCCGGCGAACAGGCCAAGCACCGGCGGATTACGGAACATCGCAACGGCCATCTTGCGCAGCGGGCTGTGCGAGCTTTTTGTCGTCGTCATGTCGAGAAGGACGATCGCCGCGCTGAATACGACGATTGAATCGATGACGATGATCGCAACAACGGTTTGTACCGCCTCTTGTCCGTACACTGCAAGTGTGATCGGAAGGATGATGAAGACATGGTTCACGAAGCCAGCCGACATGCCTAGCAGTAGGCTGTCGGTCCATCCCTGTCTGAACAGCCAGCGTGCCATGGCCGCGCCCAGCGACATGATAACGGCTTCCACGATCAGATAGGCTATCGCTGCATTCCATGGGAAAGCCTGAAGTGGCGCGCTGGAAACAAGTCGAAAAAGAAGAGCGGGAACAGCGATCAGAAAAACGAAACGGTTGACAGCGATAGCAGCGTCCTGCGTGAACAGTTTTTGCCGGCCAGCCAGAAATCCGATCAGCACAACTGCGAAAACAGGAAGGATGGCCGTAAAAAACACCTGCGACAAAAGTCGACTCCCATTAACGACAGTTTTTACATTTCATATGCATTAAATATGATATGTATTTAATGAACCTGATATATTTGCCGCGCGTCTTACAGGTGTTCCATGCCAATCGGCGAAGCTGCGAACACCCATTAAGAGATATGTGTTTGGTGTGATCGTAAAGTTTTTCCTCCTGGTGCGAGCCGCTATGGAGCACGGAACGTAGGTGGCATGTTACCGGGCAGGTAGATGGTGTAATGCAGTTATTTAGTCAATTTCGTCCGTCTCGGGAGTTCTTTCACAAGTTCCTGGCCGTTCTCTCACGCGATCGCCATTCTATTGCGCCAGCCCGATTCCTCTCCCGGCTATCGAATGCCGCGGTTGTGCTCGGTCTTGGTCTTGCCGGTCTTGCAGCGTCCTTTCCCCAACGCGTTTATGAAGCCTATCCGCTTGAAAACACGCTTCGTCCGGCGGCGGATCGTCCGCTCCTGCTGATTGATGCAAATGGCGAACCTTTCGCCCGCAGGGGGGATTGCACTGCCGCGCCCGTCACTGTGAAGGATCTGCCGCCACATTTCATCGATGCGCTTCTCGCAATGGAGGATCGCCGCTTCTACAGCCATTTCGGCATTGACCCGATTGGCGTCTTGCGCGCGGCAAGGCGCAATTATCGTGCTGGCGCAGTTCGCGAAGGCGGAAGCACGCTCACGCAGCAGCTCGTCAAAGTATCCTATCTGACGAAGGACAGGACGCTGGATCGCAAGATCGAGGAGGCCTTTCTCTCAATCTGGCTCGAAATTCGTCTGACCAAAAATCAGATTCTCGAACGCTATATCAGCAGTGTCTATTTCGGCAAGGGCTGCTACGGCGTCCGCGCGGCCGCCCGAAAGTTTTTCGGCAAGCAGGTCAATCAGCTCAGCATCGCCGAATCCGCTTTCATGGTTGCGTTGCTGAGTTCACCCTCGCAGCTCATCAATGATTTCGACAGCGCCAGGAAACGGGCCAAGCTCGTTATCGGGGCAATGGTCGATGACGGGCGGTTGAGCAAGGAAGCAGCTGGCGCTATTCAGATCTCTCAACTTCAAGTGGACGAGAGCGAAGAGGTGGCGGGACATTATGCCGACTGGCTGTCCGACGTCGTTCATACAAGCCTGCCGGACCGCAACTCACGCAAATTGTTGCGGGTGCATACGACCTTCGATCCTGCGCTACAGGATATGGCGAGCGAAGCCGTAGACGAAATCATGGATAAATACGGCAAGCGTTACCGGGCCGGACAGGCCGGGCTTGTCGCCATGCGCACGGATGGCCGCATCGTTGCGATGATCGGTGGTCGTGACTGGTCGTCCAGCCGTTTCAATCGCGCCGTGAGCGCTAGGCGTCAGCCCGGTTCGTCCTTCAAGACCTTCGTCTATCTGGCGGCGTTTCAAGTCGGTATGTCGCCCGATATGAGGGTATCGGATTATGCGATTTCCATCGATGGATGGGAGCCGAAGAATTTTGGCGACAAACATCGCGGCCCCGTAGGCATCAGGAGCGCTTTTGCCTCCTCCATCAATACAGTGGCCGTTCAGCTTTCCGAAGCGGTCGGGCGCGACGCCGTGATCGAAACCGCTCGGAAACTCGGGATTCAATCGCCCCTGGCGCCTTATCCAAGCATTTCGCTGGGATCGGCAGAGGTCACGCTGCTTGAAATGACGTCAGCCTATGCAGCGATTGCGGCCGGCGCTTATCCGATCAAACCGTGGGGCGTCGCCAGCTTCGACCGGATTGCCGCCGATGGCGGGCATCCCCCGGAGGGTTCGGGCGCATGGCGGCTGAAAGGAGCCGAGAACATGCGTCAGTTGATGGCCGGCGTCGTCAATCGCGGGTCGGGACGTGCTGCCCGTCTGCCGATCCGGGCCTATGGGAAGACCGGTACGAGCCAGGAGCATCGCGATGGCTGGTTCATTGGATTTTCCGGCAATCTTGTGGTTGGCGTGTGGGTTGGCAATGACGATGATACGCCGATGCGAGGCGTGACCGGCGGAAGCCTTCCAGCCCGGATCTGGAACAGATTTATGCGCAAAGCGCTCAAGTCCGATCCGAATTTCGAGCGAAAACTGCCTCGGATTGCTGCTTTTGAGGCGCGGGAACCTGCTGAGGAACTAGATGCGTGGCGTCTTGCCGCGATCGAGAATCTGGCAATTCTCAGCGCTTACGAGTATGGCGATTTTGACAGCTACGAGCACGTAACGACGAGCACGCGGTCAAGGCGGGAGCGTCAGCGGCAAAGGCGAGCCCGCAGGAGTTATTCCCGCCCCGTCAGCCGCGATCTGGAGCAGCGCCTGAACGCCATGGAGTGGCCGTAAGACGGGTTGCGATGATCGGGAGAGAGCCCCGCAATCTGCAAGGGCCTTCTCTGCCGAGGTCCAACTCACATTACTGGAGGTATCGGGTTTATCAGAAAACCGATACCCACTTTTTGGGTGCGACAGTCTAGCCAGCCGCCTTCATGTCATTGTCATTTGCGTTTGGCGTCTGACGTTCAGGCTCGTAGTTCAGGATTGGCGCAAGCCACTTTTCCGCAGTTGACAGCGGCCACCCCTTTCGGCGCGCATAGTCCTCGACCTGATCCTTGTCAACCTTGCCCACACCGAAATAATAGCTTTCCGGATGTGAGAAATAGAGACCGGAAACGGCTGCGCCGGGCATCATGGCGTAGCTTTCTGTCAGCTCAATGCCGGCATTTGCGGTTGCATCCAGCAGCTCGAACAACGTGCCCTTCTCGGTGTGGTCGGGCTGGGCCGGATAGCCCGGAGCCGGTCTGATGCCGCAATATTCTTCGCGGATCAGGGCCTCCACAGCCAGATTCTCGTCTGGCGCATGTCCCCACAATTCACGACGGACCATTTCGTGCATGCGTTCGGCAAGCGCTTCGGCCAGACGGTCGGCGAGCGCCTGCGACAGGATTTTGGAATAGTCATCATTGGCGCGTTGGAAACGGGCGATGATCGCGTCCTCGCCGATACCCGCCGTGACCGCGAAACCGCCAATATAATCCGCTGCCTCGCCCTCCGGCGCAATGAAATCGGCGAGCGCGGCGTTAGCGCGTCCGCTGTCGGCGCGGCTGATCTGCTGGCGCAGCGTATGCAGCGTCGCCAGCGCTTCAGTGCGTGTTTCATCCTTGTAAAGACGAATATCGTCATCGCCCACGCTGTTTGCAGGCCAGAAGCCGACAACCGCGTTTGCCGTGATCCACTTCTCCGCGATCATCTGCTTGAGCATCGCCTGAGCGTCTTCCAACAGTGGCCGCGCCGCTTCGCCATAGCGATTGTCATCAAGCACCATAGGGTAGGTTCCCTTGATCTCCCATGTTGCGAAGAACGGCGTCCAGTCAATATAGCGGGCGATCTCGGCCAGATCGAAATTGCGGAAGCTCCGTGCGCCGGTGAAGGACGGGCGCGGTGGCGTGTAGCTTTTCCAGTCGAAAGCGTGCTTGTTGAGCCGTGCGGCCGGAAGCGCGGTGCGCGTCTTGTTGCTGCGTCCGCGCTCATGCGCCAGCTTCAGTTTTGCATAATTGCTGCGAATTTCATCGACATAGGCATTCCGGCCATCGCCCAGCAATTTCGACACCACGCCGACCGCGCGGCTGGCGTCGGTGACATGGATCGCCTGATTGGCCAAATAATTCGGGCAGATTTTGACAGCTGTATGGACCTGACTCGTCGTCGCGCCGCCTATCAGCAAGGGAATCGCGAAGCCTTCGCGCTCCATCTCGGCGGCGACATGGCACATTTCGTCCAGGCTCGGCGTAATCAGCCCGGACAGACCGATGATGTCGGCATTTTCCTTACGCGCTGCCTCCAGAATCGTCTGAGCGTGAACCATCACGCCAAGGTCGATCACCTCGTAATTGTTGCATTGCAGGACGACGCCGACGATATTCTTGCCGATGTCATGCACGTCGCCTTTCACGGTCGC
>JAHQVI010000208.1 GCA_019634405.1 Hyphomicrobiales bacterium | reverse complement strand
CCAGAAAAGTCGGCTCATCATCCGCTCCCTCATCCCATGAGCAAAGCTGAATCATGATTTGCCTATGCAGATCAATGGAGTGATTGGGTTTTGAGCCTATGACACGTCACATTCACAAGCTTGCCGAATGGATCGCGTATAAACAAGTGCATGACGCTTAATTGCAGGCGTGTGTCGGCAGGTGAGCCGAAGGTCACGATCCAGTTCAGATCCATGAGGACATTCAATCCGAATATGTCCTCGTAAAACGCCTTTATGGCAGACGGATTCGTTCCCTGGAAATTCGCAACAATGCGCTTTACCTGCATTGGTTTCGAATGCCTGGTCTACACGCCGCCACCAAGCTCGAACACGATACGTCCCTTGACGCGCCCGGCAACGATTTCCGGCGCGAGGGCTACCGCATCGCGTATCGATCTTGTTTCCGTCATGGCGCGCAGCTTGCCAAGATCGAGATCCTTCGCCAGCCGCTTCCACGTTTCGATACGCTTGGCCTTCGGCGTCATCACGGAATCGATACCGGCGAGCGTGACATTGCGCAGGATGAACGGGGCGACGTTTGTCGGCAGGTCCATGCCCTGCGCCAGACCACACGCGGCAACCGTTCCGCCATATTCGATCTGCGAGATCACATTCGCGAGCGTCGTGCTGCCGGCAACATCGATCGCACCGGCCCAGCGCGCTTTGCCGAGCGGGCGCGGCGAACCTGTGAACTCCTCGCGCAAGACAATTTCGGCCGCGCCGAGCGAGCGCAGATAGTCGCCGGTTTCAGGCCGTCCGGTGCTGGCCGCTACACGGTAACCGAGATGCGCCAGAATGGCGACGGCCACGCTGCCGACGCCGCCTGCCGCTCCGGTGACCAGCACGGGCCCGCTATCCATCTTGACGTCGTGGGCCTCCAGCGCCTGCACGCAGAGCATCGACGTGACGCCTGCCGTGCCGATCGCCATGCAGTCCGCGCGAGTGAGCCCATCGGGGAGCGGCACGACCCAGTCGCTTTTGAGACGCGCCATTTCGGCATAGCCGCCATAATGGCCTTCGCCGATGCCCGAGCCATTCGCAACCACCTCATCGCCCGGCTTGAAATCGGAATGCGCGGAAGCCGTCACGATACCGGCGAGATCGACGCCGGGAATCATTGGCCAGCGCCTGACAATCGGCGCTTTTCCGGTGATCGCCAACCCGTCCTTGTAGTTGATCGTTGAATGCGTCACGCGGATTGTGACGTCGCCTTCCATCAGGTCGCCCTCATCCAGCGTTGTCCACCCGACCTTCTGCCCTTCATCCGATTTTGAAATTATCAGCGCTTCAAACGAGCTCATATCAATTCTCTCCCTGATTGCGAATTTTGGTTCCCACCCGAAGCCGGCCGAGTAGAATGCTGTTTCAGCTTGCGATCTCTTAGTAAAAACATCGATTTAAACCAACCATAGATTGATCCAAAAAGAGAATTTTTTTGTCGCCTCACGCCAGAATGAAGAATTATTTATATTGATTATCCAAGCTTCTCAGGATTGAATACAATACGATTATACCAAATCAATAAATATTATTCCTTGTTCCATCACTTAAAATCAAGCTTTCGCAAATTGACGTTGCAGCGCAGCATAATATTTTCTTGCCAAGTCTGTCACAGAGCATAAACTATCGACTTTCGTCTTAAAGATGGTGGCGTGATTGGTTGACTATCGCGCCATCGAACGCTCAGCTAGGTTTTTTCGGCTGACGCCGAGCTTGCCATCTGAAAGCGATCGGGAGGTTCAAAAAATGGGACTGAGCGTAAAACTCACAACGCTTGCCACAATTTTAGCGTTCGCTTTTATCACGGCGATGATCCTGGGAATGCTCTGATAACAACCGAACCAGGCTACAAAAACTACAAAAGCTGCGGTCATCACCGCAGCTTTTTTATTTTGGAAGCATATCCGAACCCGTTACCGGATATCGGCCTGTACACCGCCAATATCGGAGGCGGTCGGCGCCTGAGCCATTCGCCCCTTGAACCATCCATCCTGTGGCAGCATTCGCTCATAAAAGAACTTGGTGACTTGCGACGGTTTCATGATCGAACGGAATTCGGCTGACGGCGGAGAAATCATCAGCAGAGCAATCAGCGCGCCAGCCATGAGTATCGATGAGCTTGGCGAGTTGTACTGATAGAGCTTCAGCGCACTACCGAAAGATCTCTTGATGCGCGCGCCGGTGAAATCAACGGAATAGATCTCGTCCAGCGTCAGGTGAATGAGAAATCCGCATAGGACGAAGAACCCGGCCATCCATGAGACAACTGCCGGCAGCCCAAGGCCGTAAGCGCACAGAACCGTCGTCGCGACCATAAAAAACAAGCCGGCGAGGATAGAGTGGAAGATCCCGCGATGTACGGTGTTCTCGTGAAAGATGTGATAGGCGGCATAGCGGATGGAGACAAAGACACCGAACCATATGATCCACAATTCAAGAATCGAATAGGTCGACTTGAAATTGAACATCGCCAGGAACGCCAAAAAAAAACCAAGGCCGGTAAACAGCAGGCGCGAAGGGACGGTCTTTTCCAGATCGATATCGGGCAGCACGCTTCCGACGACGCCAGCCAGGGTGAGTGTCATCAGATGTTGGGCAGGCACGATATCTGCTGCGAAAGTTGCAGATGCGCCAAGCCCGGCCGCAACAGCGCCCCATCCCAGATGTGTTGCGAAATCCGCCATACATACCTCTCACATGATCCCCAATAACGTGAATGCACACTATGCGATTCGTTGAAAGCCGGGCGCAGCGGAAGAAAAACCATACACAGCAAAGGCTGGTGAGAGCGGCTTGACAGAGGGTTTTATTGCGGGTAACAACCGAAAACAGTTGCTCAAGAACATGTGTCAAGAATTTTCAACATAGCAGCCATAGTTTTGACATAAGACAGCGTCATAAAGATCACACGATCACGATCAAGAAGGACCAGACGATAATGGCGGAGTATCGGGACGTATTGAGATATTTGGCTCAGAACCCTCCACTCAGGGAGCCCGACAAAAAGATGCATGCATCTCTTCTGGAATTGCTCGCAAAGAAGTTAAGAGGTGAAGAAATAAAAATCGAAGAAAAGATATTGAATTCAAGCTTAATGACGCCAAATAAAAAATATCATTGAACTCTTTATTTGATTAGGTTAGTATTGCGTATAGTAAGCGTAGCGTTAGTTAACCACAATTGGTCAGACAGTCTGGAGATCTTGTTTTGTAATGCGTTTTTCAATTACGAATAGTTTTGATTAGACTAGTTGAGAAGGATCGAGAGCAAGTACTGACTGGATACCCCCTAGGCAGACGAGCTCACCCCTCGTCTGCCGACGACAAGATTTGAATTAGTTTATACTTAGAGAGGCGCGAGCCCATATTTTGCCCCCCCACCCGCACCGGGGCTCGCCCTCTCGCCCCTATAAACACCCTGCACTCCTGGAAGCTGTCCTTTCCCCTAAGGACAGCTTTTTTTCTTGCCTCCTTGTCCCCACAAAAAAAGCCGCAGCATTCCGCCACGGCTTTGCATCCTTGAGAAAACAAATCTGGGCTATCAGGAATTCGGCCCCTGATCGTAACCAACCTCATCCACCAGTTCGGACGCGCGCTTGCGCGTCTCCCCGATCGTTGCAAGCGGAAGCTCGTCAGCCTTCAATTCGCCCCAAGACGCGACGACCTGGGAAAGACCGACGCCCTCCTTCAACGGATATTCGTTATTGAGTTCGGCATAGATCTTTTGCGCCTCATCCGATGTCAGGAACTCGATCAGCTTGATCGCATTGTCCTTGTTCGGCGCATTCTTCGCCAGCACAACGCCGGACAAGTTGACATGGGTGCCGCGCTCTTCAGCGTTCGGAAACAGCACCTTGACCGACCTTGCCCATTCCTGCTGCTCCGGCTCCTTCTCATTCGTCGCCATCAGCGCCATATAATAGGTGTTCGCAATAGCCAGATCGCATTCGCCGGAAAAGACGCCCTGAGCCTGAGCGCGGTCATTGCCGGAAGGCTTGCGCGCCAGATTTTCCTTCAGGCCCTCAAGCCACTTTTTCGCTTCGGCTTCTCCCTTATGCGCAATCATCGATGCAAACAGGGCAAGATTATAGGAGTGTTGTCCGGAGCGGGTGCAGATCTTGCCCTTCCATTTCGGATTGGCCAGCTCTTCATATGTGATCGAATCCTGCTCGACGCGTTCTTTTGATGCGTATATGACGCGGGCGCGCGAGGTCAATCCGACCCAGTCGCCTTCCGGGTCACGATAGACGGCCGGGATATTTTCCTCGACAACCCCCGATTCGATCGGTTGCGTGATGCCCTGCTCAACCGCAGATGTCAGAAACCCGATGTCAGCCGTGAGAAGCAGATCAGCCGGGCTGTTTTCGGCTTCTTCCGCTATTCTTTCGATTAAGCCTTTATCAGCAAATATGACATTGGTGGTTACACCGGTTTTCTTCGTAAAGGCGTCCAGAAGTGGTTGAATAAGATATGTCTGGCGCAGTGAGTAGATGTTCACTTCGCTGCTCTGTGCAAATGCAGGCATTGTGGCGCCACCGGAGAGCGCAACAGCGAAAGCCGCAGATAGTAATTTGATTTTCATCGATTTCTCCACCTATCGAGATCCAAAGCGCCATTGCCTGCTGGCAGTCTCCTGTTGTTGGAAGACCGCTGCAGGAAACATTTACCGAGTAATACTGTCAAGATTATTAAAGCAGAATTTCCGCTGGGTTGCAGAAGCAAAAGGACGCATCGTCCCAGTTTAAATTAATTCTAAACTGTAAACGCGGCAGCGCTGCAAATGAACGCAAGTAATTTAGAATTAATCCAAAAACCAGAGTTTCTCACGGTAGATCATCGCCCGTCGCGCGCCCTCAGGCCCAAAGAGGGCTGCAATCGGCTCGCTCCTGATGTTCAAACCGCCAGCATAAGCTCCGAATGCAGGCATCAGCAGAATCTGCTCGCCCATCAGGAAACAGGGGCCCGTCATGCTCCGTCCGGCGGCGCGAACCCTGCATTTTGGATGGTAATGCCCGGCGATCAGCGGCGGAGCGCCATCTTCCGGGCGGTGAATAAGATCGATGGATCCGGCGCGTTCCCTCACCGCACATCGCCCGCCAAAGGTCGGCGCAATCTGCGGATCGTGATTTCCGGTGATCCAGACCCAGTCCCTGCACTTCGCCAGAAGCCCTTTCAGCGTCAGCAAATCGGCGGCGGCCATGCGCTGATCGGCGCGGATATCGTGGAAGCTGTCTCCAAGGCAGACAAGGCAGGACGGCCTGTAATATCCGATTATGCGAGCAAGCCGGGCAAGCGTATCACGCGTATCATGGCGCGGCACCGGACGCCCGCGCGCGGCAAAGAAGGAGCCCTTTTCCAGATGCAGGTCCGAGACGATCAGCACGGCGTGATCGGGCAGATAGAGCGCGCCGCTCGCATCGAGCACCACGGCTTCGCCCGCAAAGCATGATTCGATCCGCGTCCGATCGTTTTCGCATTCAGGCAAGGGCGGCACGAACATCCTCGATCAGCTTATCGGCATCCTCGGCAAGGCTCGCCTGCGCCAGCAGCATCTCGACACCGGAACCCTGCACCTGCTCGGTCCTGACATCGGTTATCACCGGGATCGACAATGGGGAAGCCCGATCCAGCGCCTTGAAGATCAGCTTTCCGGAAAACCGTGTGAGCATGTCCGACAGACGTTTCAAATCAAGCAGTTCTCTCTCGGCATCGCGCCGGGCGACGGTCAAAAGAATATGGTCCGGCTCATGACGGCGCAACACGTCGTAGATCAGGTTGGCGCTCACCGCGAGTTGGCGCGCCGTCGCACGCCCCCTGACCTGCTGCTGTTCGGTCAGGCCGGCCACGCGCGCGACGTGACTGAACGAGCGCCGCAGGATCGAGGACTCCATAATCCATTCCTCCAGATCGTCACCAAGAATGTCAGGCGAGAAAAGAGCTTTGGCCGCGGAATCCCCAATCTCTTCAAGATTGACGATACATAGACCGTAATCGGTCACCATGAAGCTGATCGGATTCAGCCCGGTGCGTTCCATCCGCCTGGTGATCAGCAGGCCAAGGGTCAGATTGGCGCGGCGGCCTTCAAATGTATAGAAGATCGTAGCGCGCGCCTTGCGATGCGGAAAATGCTCAATCAGCAACTTGTCTTCCGGCGGAAGAATCGAAAATCGCCGTTGCAGCTCAAGCCATTCGCGCACCTCCGCCGGCAGCGTCCGCCAGCTTTCCGGCGTACTGAGTACATGGCGTACGCCTTCGGCGAGGAATGTGGAGAGCGGCAATTGCCCGCCCGCATAGGCCGGGATTTTGGGTTGGCCTGACGAGGCGGCGCGCGCTTCGATAATCAAGTCGCGAAGCCGCACGAATGCAAGCAGCTCGCCGGCGAAAATGAAAGTATCTCCCGCAGTCAGCCCTTGCGCGAAATGCTCCTCGACTTCGCCAAGCACACGGCCGGTCTTGCCGTTCTTGTGCAGCTTCATCACCTTGAGCCGCGCCGCTTCGACGATCACGCCGATATTCATCCGATGCCGCCGCCGGACCGAGGGATGCGCCACCGTAAAATGTCCGCTCTCATCTTCTCTTAACCGTTGATAGCGGTCGTAAGCGGAAAGCACCGCTCCGCCGTCGACCGCAAAACGAAACAGACGGTCAAACTGTGCGCGCGGCAAATGCCTGTAAGGCAAGGCGCGCGTCACTTCGCCATAAAGAGAATCGGGCAAGACAGGCTCTGAACAGGCGCAATTCACGATATACTGGATGACCGTGTCCTGCGAACCGGCCAGCACGTCCTCGCCATCGAGAACACCTTCGGAAATCGCCGTCAGCGCCGCGCGGCATTCAAGCGCTTCGAAACGGTTGGAAGGTACTATCAATGCGCGGCTCGGCTCGTCCAGCCGGTGATTGGAACGCCCGATCCGTTGCAGGAGACGGCTGACGCCTTTTGGCGCGCCAACCTGAATGACGAGATCGACGTCGCCCCAGTCAATGCCCAACTCCAGCGCAGCGGTCGCGACCACCGAACGCAATTTGCCCGCCGCCATCATTGCCTCGGTCTTGCGGCGTTGCTCACGGTTCAGGCTGCCATGATAGACGGTGATGGGCAGGTTTTCGTCATTCGCCTCCCACAGCATCTGCATCAGCAACTCGGCCTGGGCGCGCGTATTGACGAAAACGATGGATGTGTCGGCGGATCGGATCGCCTTATAAATATCCGGCACTGCATACTGCGCCATGTAACCGCCGAGCGGTGTCTTGCGTTTCGTCTTCATAATGCGGATCTTCGGCTTCGGCGCGCTTTTGGCCCGGATGATGTCCGTTGCGCCCCGCGAACCGCCAAGCCACTCCGCCAGCATTTCCGGACGCATAGCCGTCGCCGACAAGCCAAAACTGATGTGATTGGGCGCAACGTCGGCAAGCCGGGCAAGGGCAAGCGCGGTAAAATCGCCACGCTTGGTGTGCGCAAAGGCGTGAATCTCATCGACGATGACAAGTTTCAGGCTCGCGAACATACGCGCCGCATCCGCATAGGAGAGCATCAGCATCAGCGATTCCGGCGTCGTCATCAGGACGTTCGGCGTCTTGACGCGTTGCCGCCGCCGCTTTGCCGAAGGCGTGTCGCCCGTGCGGCTCTCCGCGGTCACGTCGAGCGCCATTTCCGAGATGGGAGCGCCCAGATTGCGCTCGATGTCATTGGCGAGCGCCGTGAGCGGCGAGAGGTAGAGCGTGTGAAGCCCGCTCGGCCTGGTCTGGTGAATGTCGATGAGCGAGGGCAGAAAGCCGGACAGCGTCTTGCCGCCTCCGGTCGGCGCAACCAGCAATGTCGAACGCCTTGCGGTAAAAGCCTCGATCATCTGCCGCTGATAGGGCCGGAGAGTCCAGCCACGCCCCGCGAACCAGCTATTGACGTAATCTGGCAACAGGTTTTTCGTTTTCGGCTTCGATCCAGATTTGCCCAAGCTGCTCCCCTCTTCAGAAGCCGTTAAAACATGCGATATACAATATATATTGAGATCAACAATGGGGTTTCCGACGGTGCTACAAGCTCCCGTTCATCTCAAAGTGATAAGGTTTGAACCCGGTTCCATGGCAAAAAGTCTCTTGTTTAATAGAACTTACAGGCACTATCTGCGTATTTTACGCAAGAGCAGCCAGGGCGCTGCGCCAATCTTGACTAGCACTATTGAGGGCTGATCTAAAATGGGACGTATGAAATCGAAATTGCTGGGAGGGGTTGTCCTTGCCGCACTTTGCTGGCCGGTGATGATCTCCACATCATTGAGCGGGCTTGCGCAGAGTGGCTGGGTTGACGGCCGCCCGATGTTTCGAAGCGATGTCATTCGCGAACAGAAGCGACTCGAACGCCAGCGCCAGACACGCCGCCGCAAAGCATATCCGGCGCTGATGCAAGGGGGGGCCCGGCCACGAATCAAACCGGAAACGCCACCGATCGTGGCGCTGGACACTATTGAACCGGCTGGCACGATCATCATCGACTCAGGCGGCCGTCGACTGCTCTATACGCTCTCCAACAATGAAGCTTATGAATATCCGATTTCGGTCGGCCGCCAGGGCTTCGACTGGACCGGAGAGGAAACGATCAGCCGCATTGCGGCCTGGCCGAGCTGGCACCCTCCGACTGAAATGCGCAAGAGACAGCCGTACCTGCCGAAAAAAATGACCGGCGGCGTCAATAATCCACTCGGCGCAAAAGCGCTTTATCTCGGCAACACGCTCTACCGCATTCACGGAACCAACGATCCGAAGTCTATCGGCCGCGCCTCCTCATCCGGTTGCTTCCGCATGATGAACAAGCACGTCCTGCATCTAGCAAGCCTTACAAAAATCGGAACGAAGGTTCGTGTCGTAGAAAGCTATGGCGACGTGCAAACCGCTTTTCAGTAATTCCACAATATCCAGAAAAAGCAGGTAAAAACCGGACTGCCGACCTGCTTTTTCTTCACCAGCCGGTTATAGCTATCCTTCCTGACCTTGCATGTCTTTTGCGCTATCCTATTTCCTGATAAGCTGATTGTTGAAGGCCGCGCCCCGCGCAAAGCGAACCGAACAAAGCGCATCTGACGAAAGACCGACAAGTGATTGATCCAAGGCACTGGCTTGAGGTGAGGCCAGAGGGGCTCTATTGCGCGCCTGCGGATAGCTATATCGACCCGGTTCGCGCCGTGCCGCGCGCAATCATCACGCATGGCCACGCCGATCACGCCCGCCCCGGCCACAGCGCCGTACTCGCAACGAACGAGACCTTGCAGATCATGGGCGTTCGCTATGGCGAGGATTTTGCCGAGAGCACGCAAATCGCGCCTTATGGCCAGGCTACCACGGCTGGCGATGTCCGCGTTACCCTCCATCCCGCCGGTCATGTGCTTGGCAGCGCGCAGATCCTTCTGGAGTACGGCCGGTCACGCGTGGTCGTCTCCGGCGATTACAAGCGCGTCAGCGATCCGACATGCACGTCATTCGAACTGGTCCCCTGCGACGTCTTCATTACCGAGGCGACCTTCGGCCTGCCTGTCTTTCGCCAACCGGCTATTTCCAGGGAAATTACAAAACTGTTAAAATCACAAGCTATCTTCCCGAACCGGTGTCACCTGATCGGAGCCTATGCGCTGGGGAAGTGTCAGCGGCTGCTTTCCGAGCTGCGCCGCTGTGGATATGACAGGCCGGTCTATTTGCATGCCGCGCTTATCAGGCTGTGTCAAGCCTATGAGAAGATGGGCGTTGCTCTTGGCGAGGTCCGCCCTGTTGCAGAAATGGCCAGGCAGGATCTGGAAGGCGAGATCGTCATTGCGCCGCCAGGCGCGCTGGCCGACCGCTGGTCGCGCAGGCTCCCCGATCCTGTAACATGTGGCGCATCAGGCTGGATGCAGATCAGGGCGCGGGCCCGGCAGCGGATGGTGGAACTGCCGATGGTTATTTCGGATCATGCCGATTGGAATGATCTGACCGCAACAATGAAGGAAACCGGTGCGGCCGAAATCTGGGTGACGCATGGTCGTGAGGAGGCGCTGGTTCATTACGCCAGCATGATGGGCATGAAGGCGCGCGCGCTTTCACTGCTTGGCTACGAGGAAGACGAAACGGAATGAATGAAACGATATTGACGAATGCGCGTGTCGTGCTGGCGGACCGCATCATTGAAGGGACTGTGCTTGCGCGAGAGGGCAAGATCGCAGACATATCAGAAGGCCGCTCGGTTTCGCGCAGCGCCTATGATTGCGAAAGCGATTATCTCGTTCCTGGCATGATCGAGCTGCATACGGACAATCTTGAACGCCATGTTATGCCACGCCCGGAGACCTTCTGGCCAAGTGAAGCCGCCGTTCTGGGGCATGACCGCGAGATCGCCGCCGCCGGGATCACCACGGTTTTCAACGCCCTTTGCGTCGGCGAAGTTCACAGCCGCAGCGCGCGGGTCAAGCTGCTGAGCGAGATGAGCGACGCCATCGAACAGCACATGTCGGACGATTATCTCAAGACCGATCACTTCTTTCACTGGCGCTGTGAAGTCAGCTATGGCGGTCTGATCGAATTGCTTGAACCGTTGATGGAGTATAAGCGGCTTCGCCTGCTGTCGGTCATGGATCATACGCCCGGGCAAAGACAGTTCATGGATCTCGACCGCTATCTCGAATATTACAAGGGCAAATTCGGCATGTCCGATGAAGAGCTGAACGCTTTCATCGAGCAGCGCCGCGAAGATCAGCGCAATCACAGCGAACACAACCGCGCCGCGGTCGTCGCCTTCGCGCGAGAGCGGGGCCATATGCTCGCCAGCCATGATGACGCGACGCCGGCCCATGTCGAGGAAGCGATCCGCGACGGCATTTCGATCGCAGAATTCCCGACCACGGCTGAAGCTGCCGATGCGTCCCACAATGCCGGGCTGCAAGTTCTGATGGGCGCACCAAATGTCGTTCGCGGCAAATCCCATTCCGGCAATATCACAGCCCGCGAACTCGGCCAGCGCGGCGTGCTGGACATTCTCTCCAGCGATTATG
>JAHQVI010000207.1 GCA_019634405.1 Hyphomicrobiales bacterium | reverse complement strand
GCCAGACCGCGTGTTTTTCGCATGCGGCGCATGCCATATCCTGGCTTACGCCTTTCTGGAACGGTACGGGAAGCCGTCGATGAAAGCCATCTGGATCAAGCCGGATCGCGGATTTACCGGCAATCATATTTTTGTGCGCGGCGAGGAGTGGGTGTTTGACTATCACGGCTATACGCGGACAAATGATTTTCTCGAACATACAGTCAGGCGCGCACAACAATACTGGCGGGGTTGGCGGTTCGGGCTTGTCGAGCTGCCGACGGATGTTCTGATTTCAACGCAGCGTTCGCGAAAATTTGAGGGCCTCTGGCTTCGCGAGCCAGGGCAATTTCTTCACGACGCATTGCCAAGAGCACGCGCTTTTCCGGAACGCTTCCCGCCGCCGCCTGTCCAGGATCTGTCGAGGGTCGTCAGCAAGCAGGCCGATCAGCGCGGAAGCCGCCCGCTGGCGTGGCTAAGAACCAGATAGATACGGCCTGTCTCCGATATCAGATGATTTTGAACCGATCGCCCGCGAGGATCTGTCTTGCGCGCATCCGAAAGCATCCGGTCGAAATCTGCAAGATAGCGGTCGACAATATGCCGGAAAGTCAGGTCGTTTTCATATCGGCGCTTGACCTGGTCGAAGGTTGCCTGCCCCTCGCGATTATAGATATTGCGGCTGATAATTCCGTTCTCGCCCTGATTATATCTGCGCCAGACTTCGACCGCGATATCCTCATCGACCGCAGCCGCAATGTCCTTCATTTCAAACACGATTGGCATTGGCTCGGCATCGGGCTTATTGGCGTAAGGCTCCACTGCGCCCGGCATGCCATAGCTATCGTCCTTGTCATCAAATCCGTCTTCGGATTCTGAAGCACGCGCAAGCAGATCGCCCAGCGACCAGTTCGCTCCGCCGCCATTATCGCTGTACGAATCGCCAGCACCCCCGCCATAGGATGGAGCGGAGCCATAGCCTGCGGACCGCCTGCGGGTTGGGTCATAATCACCGCCATCGCCTGTGACGCCTTCGGGCACAGGCGTACCTCCATGCTTGGGATCCATGCGTTGTATGAGCCCGGCGCTGACGACCTCCAGCTGTTCTACCGGTGACCAGTCATTGCCACTTGCTTGAGGTTTTTGCGGAGTTCCGTCCTGTCGAGACGGCTCGAAATGTCCTGGTTCCATCGGGGCGCGGCTTTGCGGCTTGGGAGCCGGATTTTGTTGGCTGCGCTCACGTTCGCCGTCGCTGCGGCCGCCTTGCTGTTGCTGCCCCCCACGCGACACTTGTCCCGAATATCCATGCCGCTGCGTCACTTCAGTCAGCGTATCAAGAGCAGAGAGCTGATCCTGCAATGCGCGGCGCATCGCCTTCGCGCTTTGCTTGGTGGTCTCCGGAAGCGACAGGGCCTGACGCTTCAGTTCGGATTGCGTCTCGGCAATTTCCGCGGTCGCCTTGCTTGTGGAGGACTGGAACTCCTGCGCCGTTTCCGAGAAGGAATTTGTAAAGCCGGAAAGCTGGTTCGAAACCTGCTCCTGCAGGGCGGCGAAACTCGTTTTCAACTCGGAAATAGCCCGCGCCGTATGGGATTGAGCCTCGGCGCGCAACCGCTCAAGATCCTTGACGGCTGCTTGTGATTTTTCCGCAGAATCGCGTGCGAGCAGCTCGGTAACTTTCTTGGCGCGCGTCTCCGCCTGCGCGAGCGACTGCTCCAGCATGCTGGAATAATGATGCATCATGCGGTCGAGTTCGCCCGCCCGTCCGTTCATGCTCTCAATGAGCTGACCGAGCTGATTCTGGCGAACATCCATGACCTTGTCGATCTTGCTGTTCTGGATTTCCAGCGTGCGGGCCGCAGTGACGATATTTGTCCCCTGCTCTTCAAAACGCTTTGTCAGCGTATTGACCTGGTTCAGAAGTCCGGATGACACTTCCTTGAGCATCTGTGTCTGCGATCCCAGAGAATCCGACGTCGTTCCCGATTCCTTGGCGAGTTCCTGCACTGTCCGCTGGATCTGACCTGCGCTGGCCGACATGGATTCGTGCAGGGCGTGAGCCTGTCTCGCAAGCGACTTTTCAATGGACCGCGACTGCTGCTCGAGCGTTTCATGGACATTGTCGGTATAGCGGGCAACCGAATCGTCAAGGTCCTTTGTACGCTCCGAAAGCGTCGCATCGAACGCCTCTGCGCGACGGCCAAGGATCGTCTCCAGGGCATGGATACGCTCGTTCAGCGTATTGTCGATAATCTTACCCTTCTCGGTCAAGACAGTGTTAAGCATGTTCGTGCGCTCACCAAGTGTCTTGCTGAGATCTTCCGTGCGATCCGCGACGGCGTGTTCCAGATTTGAGAGGTTCTTCGTGGCGACTTCGATGATGCCGCTCAAACGGGATTGCTCGCTGCCAAGGCGTTCAAGCAGGACAGGGATTTCCCGGCCGACACGCTCGCTCATGCTCATGACGGAAGCCACGAGATTGTTGCCCTTGGCCGAAATCGCAGCAGCGGTACGATCGGACGTTTCCTGAATGGAACGGTTGATTTCCAGCCCGGTCCGATGCATCTGGTCGGCGGCTTGCGCGCCGTGCTTGACCAGTTGTTCAGTAATACGGGAGCCGCGTTCGGCAAGTTTCTCATCGATCTCGGTGCCGGCTGAGGTCACAGCAGCGGTAATCTTGTTGCCGCGGCTCGCCAGCGTATCGGCAAGCGTGGACGTTGCCTGCGACATCGACTTGCTCGCGCGCTCTGTCGCGGTATTGATTTCACGCGTCACATGCGTACCGATACCGCGCAGCGCTTCGCTGACACGCTCGCTGTTGTTCGCGAGCGCTTCGCGTTCACTGGCCAGCTCATTGATCAGGTTGCGGACACGGTTTTCATTCTCACTGTAGGAGCGTTCCAGCGCTGCGACTTCATTGTGAACGAGCGCTTCGAGTTCCCCGGCCCGCCCAAGCGCGCGGGAAATCGCGTCATTCATGGCGGCGACCTGCCTGCGAACGGTCTGACCCAGCGAGGCCACCGACTGCTCCGCCATCTTATCCGGCTCAGCCAGCCGAACAGCAACTTCAGTCATCGCGGAGGACATGAGCCGCAATTCCTGCGCTCGCCAAACCAGAACGGCGAGAAACCAGAACAGCGCGATAGGAACGAAAATGGTAGCGATGGTTGCAATGAACGCCGGAGAGACCACGATATCGACCGTGCTCGCGCCCAACTTATCAGGGCGGGTGAGCATGGCCCAGCCGATGAGAGCCCCGAGAATCAACCATACTGCCGACGCGGCGACCGCGATATAGAATGGAGATTTTGACGGTCGCTGCTGCAACGCGTAAACAAGCCCGCCAATTGCGGGGCGATCATCATTGGCGGCGATTGCCCGCGCGGGTCCCGCAGCGGTGCGGGACATGTTGCGACTTGAAGACGGAGTTACGGGGGATCTCAGGCTCGCCTTCGGCTTGGTCTGCTTCGAGGACGCCATCGAGAGCGCGGCCGGACCGGATTTGTCAGCACCCGTTTTCTCATCATCGACATCGAAGCCGTCGCCGGACACGCTACTGCGAGATTGCACCGGTTTTTGAGACATACCGCCGTCCTGAAAAATATCTGCGCATCATGCTCAAAGAGGTAAGCACGCAATACGCCCCGTAAACACACAAGTTATAGCTTTAATCCTTGACCTTGCAAGCCACACCGGCAATCAGCGGTTGATATTATCCCCGAAATGGAACCCTCAGACAGGACCAGTTGATTGCCTGCGCTTAAATTCACCAAAAATAAAACTGCCACTTTCTAGACGAATTTACAATTTTATAATCATTTTATACGCTAAAAAAGAAGCGCCTTCTTACTGCAAAGACTGATAAAATCCTCATATACTTTGATAAACGTGTGCTGACAGGCCTCAGTAAAACTATTCAGATTGTGTCTTTTTGGCGATACGCTCGATTACCTATCTTGTAGTTTTCGACACCCTCAATTTCACATTAGCGAACACAACTTCCTCGTTAGTTCAGCATGGATCAACAGTTTTTCCACGAGAATGCTCCGGTTAAAGTGAATGACCGGGTGTTTCAGTCGCTCTGATTGTTATTCGTAATTCTATATATCTAATAATTACAATTTACATTAAATGCATTGAACAACCATTCGCGTCCATGCGCCGCAGGGCATTTGCGGATTTAAGCCGCGACAGAATGAAACAGGGCCGATTGAGTTTCTTGCAAAGTTAATTTACTGGAGGGTTTCTTAACGTGAATGCCGCTGTCCTCCGTCCCGGCGTGAGAGTTCGGGGTGGTACCCCTGTTGCAACTGCCTTATATAGCGGGTATCGCTTCGCTGCCCCGCCACAGATGACAATATCTCCAGCGGGATCAGAGTCCGTTTTCCAGCCTAGTGCGAGGCTGGCCACTTGATTCTTACTCCCGCCCTGGCGGGGCTCAGATACGACCATCCGGGACTGTTATCATGCCAAAAATTACGTACACCTCCAGCGACGGAAAGACTTACGAGGTCGAGGGGACTGCCGGCCAGACGGTTATGGAAACTGCCATCAAGCATGACGTACCCGGCATTGTCGCCGAATGCGGCGGCGCATGTTCCTGCGCCACATGCCATATTTATGTCGATGACGCCTGGCGCGAAGCCACAGGCGAACCATCCCAGATGGAAGAAGACATGCTCGATTTTGCCTATGAAGTGCGCCCCGAAAGCCGGTTGAGCTGCCAGATCCGGATCACGGACGCGCTGGATGGATTACAGGTGCGGATCCCCGAGCACCAGGGGTAATCAGTCCGGCAACGACAGGCGCAAAAAAGCGGCCTGTACATCCAGATGCGGAATCCTGGATTGCGCCTGCGCGGCCCGGAGTATTTTCCGTTCATACGGGCTCACGACAAATGCTCGGCAGCGCCGGGCCAAAACCCGCATTCGCTTTTCGGCCTGGCGCCCTAGCGCAGCTTTACAGGCCGGACCCACCAGCCGGAATATCGTCCGGCTACGGTTCGGGCTGCGCTTTCGGCTGCTTGCATGTCGCCGAAGATCGCAAAACAAGTCGGCCCGCTGCCCGACAGTCTTGCAAGCAGCGCACCCGGCAATGCTTCAAGCGTCCTCAAAATTTCGGCAATCACGGGTTTGAGACGGCAGGCCGGCGGTTCCAGATCGTTCGATTTCTCTGCCGCAAAGGCGACCACCTCGCCTGATGTCGCCAGGCGTGCAGGCTCGGCCGGAGAGAAACCGGCGGAAAGGCGCGCGGCGGCAAGATCGCGGAATACGGGCGCAGTCGCAAGCCGCTCCATCGGGTTGACGAGGATGGCCGGGATTGGCTCAACCCTTGGCAAGGGATAAAGCGTTTCGCCTATGCCTGTCATGAACGCCGCGCTGGATGCAAGGCAAACGGGAACATCCGCGCCGATACCGCGCGCAGCAGCGGCAAGCTCAGCCATTGGAACCGGCGAACCGTAATGGCGCTGAAGCAAACGCAACGCCGCGCCCGCATCGGCGGAGCCGCCGCCGACGCCGGCCTCAACGGGCAAACGCTTGGTTAGATGAAACGCACCGCCTGGCGGCTCTCCGATCAGATCAGCAAAAGCACGGGCGGCTTTTTCGATCAAATTGCCGGAGCTTTCCAGCGCCGCGGCAAATGGCCCGTCCACCGACAGCGAAAATGCAGCCGACGGCATAAAGCTCAGCGTGTCGCCGTAATCGGCGAACACAACCAGACTTTCGACTTCGTGATAGCCGTCGAACCGCTTGCCCTTTACCTCAAGGGTGAGATTGACCTTGGCCGCAGCGTGATCTGTCAGTTTAGCCACAACAAGCTCTTGTCAGCGCAAGGATAAACCGACGGGAGGCCGCCCCTGCCCCCTATTGCTGCGTTTTGGATTGCGGCAGCTCGGCACCATCTTCCAGTGCTGCGCGCGTGGTCGTATCTTCAACAAGCCCTTTCTCAAGCTTCTCCCGGATCTTGGCTTCATCCTCCGGTTCCGGATCCAGACCAAGCGCAAGGCTCCACTGATAGTTGGCTTCAAGACGGCGGCCAACCTTCCAGTAAGCATCGCCAAGATGGTCGTTGATGACGGAATCGCCCGGCTTCAGCTCGACAGCGCGTTCGAGATGGTTCACCGCAGTCTCAAAGTCATTGAGGCGGTAATAGGCCCATCCAAGACTATCAACGAAATACCCGTCTCTTGGCTTTTTCTCCACGGCGCGCTCAATCAGACGCATCGCTTCCTTCAGATTCAGATTCTGGTCAACCCAGGAATAGCCGAGATAGTTCATGACCAGTTCCTGATCCGGATCAAGCTCAAGCGCCTTTGAGAGATCCTTTTCGGCAAGATCCCATTTTTGGATACGCTCGTAGCAAACGCCGCGCGCATAATAGATCGACCAGTGCGAACGATCCTCCGGCCCCAGCAGCTCGATTGCCTTGTTGTAGTAATCGACCCCTTCGGCGAATTCCTTGTTGCTGCGAAGAATATTGCCCATCGTGTAATAGGGGCGCATATCTTTCGGATAGGCCTTGATGAGCGCTTGCAACACGTCTTTTGCTTCGTTGCCGCGTTCGAGCGCGCTCAGCGCATAAGCGCGGCGCAGCTGAGCGTTCAGCCAGAATGGCGATGATTCCGGCAGCTTTGCGAATGTCTCGGCCGCGAGCCGGACATTTCCGGCTTGATCGTACAGCTCGCCCAGTGCGTAATGCGCAAGCGGCAATTCCGGCTTGGTGAAGAGCGCAAGCTGAAGGTAGATCTGCCCGGCGTCGATCACACGGTCCCCGCCCAAAGCTTCTCCGACGGACTGGAAAACCTCGGCCATTCCGTCGCGCGCATTGTCTATCGCGAGCGCAGGCGTCTGCCCCGCATCGAGCTGCCCGATGATTTCGTCAGCCAGCGGGCTCGGCACCTGGTCTGAAAGATGGGGCTTCAGGATTTCGCGCGCCAGTTTGAAATCGCCGTTGTGGGCTGCGTGTCTGGCATAGGATGCCGCCAGACGTATATTGCCCGGATTGCTTTCATAGAGCTTGGCGAAAATCGAAGCCGCGGTTTTCGGCAAGCCGCCAATATCGGCGATCAAGGCGCGGTTGATCTGCTCGATCTGTTCCGCGCCGGGCGTCTGCGGCGATTTCACGTCGTCGACGATCTTCAGCGCGTGCTCCGCCAACCCCTGATCAAGCGCCATCCACGCACGCGCCAGCCGCGCCGTCAGCTCGATGATCGGGCCGTTGCCCGCTGAAATGAAGTAACTCTCGGATTCGTCGTAGCGGCCGTTCCTGAATGCGTCAATGCCAAGAAACAAGCTGGCGATCTTGTAGTCGCTGCTATCGCCGGCAAGCTCCTTCGCCAATCTGAGCGCTTCGGGGAAATCACCGGTCACGACCTTGAGCTGGAAGGCCTCTTCCAGAATCTGCGTGCTTGCCGGATCTTTCTCCAGGGCTTCATGATAGTAGTCAGCCGCCGCTTCATTGTCGCGCAGACTGCGGGCGAGACGTCCTGCCAGATAGCTGCCCAGAAGGGAATCGCTGTCCACGATCGCATAGGCGTCTAAGGCCTCATGCCCGTCCTCGATGGCTTCGCTCGCATTTATTACAGATACCGAAAGCGCACCACCAATAAGCAGCGCACAGGAAGATGTCAGCAACTTTGATAACGTCATGTAAATCCCAATCCCTGCCCCTACCGGGCAATCCGGTCTGTATTCGCATTCACGGCTCGTGAAACCATCATAACCAATCAACGGCACAATGCCTAAAAATCTTCATAGTACACTGGTGAACGTCAATAGAAACCGCATCATTTGGCAGCATTAAGTCAATACTCTTTCACGGTTAATCTGTTTTTTCCTCCACAGCTTCCGGCAATGCCGTCAGAGCGTGGGGGCTGGTCAGCGTCCTGTGCAGGAGAATCAGCGGAATAAGCCCGGCGGCGACAATGGTCAGCGCCGCGATCGCGGATTTTTCGAACTGCTCCTGCGAGGCATAGACATAGATATGTGTCGCCAGCGTCTCGAAATTAAAGGGGCGGAGCAGCAATGTCGCGGAAAGTTCTTTCATGCAATCGACAAAAACCAGCAGCGCGGCGGCTCCAATCGCCGGGCGCAACAGCGGCAGATGAACCTGTCCCAGCATCCTCAAGGGGCTGGCTCCGAGCGTTCTTGCCGCAGCGTCCAGACTTGGCGAAAGCCGTTGCCAGCCCGCGTCAATCGCGCCGAAACCGACAGCCATGAAACGGATCGTGTAGGCAAGCAGGAGCGCGAAAGCCGATCCGGACAGTAAAAGCCCGGTCCTGAACCCGAAATTTTCGTTGAAATAGGCGCTGATGGCATTGTCGAACGCCGCCAGCGGCACAATCAGGCCGATGCCGATCACCGTGCCCGGTATTGCGTAGCCCAGAGACGAAATCCGCGCCGCGCCGGTAACAATGCGGCCATGCGTAATCCGCATCGCGCCGCCAATTACGATCGCGCATGCAACGATTGCACCTGCGGAGATCGCGGAAAGAAGCAGACTGTTTTGCGCGGCGGTCAGGTAATCCCGCCAGGCGGCGTGCGCGCCCTGCGTGACCGCGCCGTCGATCAGGACGCCAATGGGGATCAGAAATCCGAACGCGAACGGAACGAAACAGACAAACGCCGCAAGCAATCCCTTGCCGCCCGAAAGAACGGTTTGCGAAACCGGGCGGTCCGTCCTGCTGGTCTGGAAACGGACATTGCGCCGCCCGTAGCGTTCGAGCGTCAGCAGGAAGACGACAAAAATGAACATGACAAGCGCCAGCTGGGCCGCGCCCGCAAGACTGGAGCGCTGTATCCATGCGTCGTAAACGCTAAGCGTCAGCGTGCTCACGCCCAGATAGCTAACCGCGCCGATATCATTGAGACACTCCATCAGCGCCAGCGAAACGCCGGCGGCAAGCGCGGGCCGGGCCATTGGCAGGGCGACCGCGAACAGCGCGCCCACACCCGTCCGGCCAAGTGTGCGCGCAACCTCAAGGACGTGTACAGATTGTACCGAAAAACTCGCCCGCGCCGTCATATAGACATATGGGTAAAGCACGGCGGACAGGATAAAAACCGCGCCGCCGAGCGAGCGAACCGGCGGAAACCAGTAATCCTGAAAACTGTTGAAACCGCCGATCGCCCGGACCGCCTCCTGCACCGGCCCGGAATATTCGAGAAACTCGCCATAGCAATAAGCCGTAATATAGGTCGGCAATGCGAGCGGCAAAATCATCAGCCAGTCGAACAGGCCGCGGCCCGGGAAACGATACATGGTGATCAGCCAAGCCGTGCCGCCGCCCGCAATGAGCGTGACCAGCGCGACGCCCGCCAGCAGCATCAGGGTCTGCTGCAAGCTGTAGGGCAAGGTGGTGCTGATGAGGTGCGGCCAGACACCGGGAGCTGGCGTCAGGGAAATGGCAATGATCGTAAGCAGAGGCAGCGAGATGATGAGGCTGATCAGCAGGGCGAGGCCGCTCGCCGTTCTCTCGGTCGTCAACCAGCGTCTGGGCGGCTGAACCGGAGCGACCGGTTCCGCTCCTGGCGTCATCGCGGCGCTCCGCCGCCTTCGGTCTTCAGCCAGGCCTCGCAACAGGCCTTGGCCAGATCACGCACCCGCAGAATATAGCTTTGCCGCTCCGTCACGGAGATGACGCCGCGCGCATCGAGCAGATTGAAGACATGCGACGCCTTGATGCACTGGTCATAGGCGGGAAGCGCCATGCGGTGGCGTTGATCGCCGCTGTCTTTTTCCGGCTGGCCCGCATCCAGAAGCGATTTGCATTCCTGCTCGGCATCGCGGAAATGCCGCAGCAGCTTTTCCGTATCGGCATGCTCGAAATTGTGCCGTGAATATTCTTCCTCGGCCTGCAGGAAGACGTCGCCATAAACAACCTTGCCTTCATCTTCGCGGCCGTTGAAATTCAGGTCATAGATGCGATCCACGCCCTGGCAGTACATGGCCAGCCGCTCAAGACCATACGTCAGCTCCCCGGACACCGGATCGCAGTCGAAACCGCCAACCTGCTGGAAATAAGTGAATTGCGAGACTTCCATG
>JAHQVI010000206.1 GCA_019634405.1 Hyphomicrobiales bacterium | reverse complement strand
GTCTGAAAACTATCCCCGCTGCCAGGGCGCTTCAAACGGTCTCGACTGGAAGAATGTCGCTTTTTTGCAAAATAAAAGCCTGCCGCGCGGCAGGCTTGAGGTGTGAATACGACAATCCCGGTTTGGCGAGCGACCACCCGGCGAGGGGGGACCGGGAAGGGCTGTCTGGCCGCTCGAGGGGCACAGGTTAAACAGAGCAACCGAAATGGCGCATCCACAAGCCATTTTTTTTCGGACTCATATGGTCCGCATAAGCTTGTAGGTAAGCAAAGTGAGTAGAATTACCAGCCCGTTCACCGAGGCGTGAACCAAGGTTACAGAAAATTAACCAACCGCCCGCATCCCCGATGGCAGCGTTGTTCTAGTATTGGGCCGAGGTAAAACCGTTTGGCGCGGCTTTGATGACCTGATTGCCATATTTCTGAACTTCGAGAATGGCGAAACCGCGCTGTGACGTTCCGTCCGCGCGAAGACGAAAAAGACCATCCACACCGGAAAAGCCATTTGCGCGCGTCAGCTGCTTTGCCGTATAGCGCGAACCGGACCGGTTATTGGAGAGTGCGATTGCAAGGCTGACCGCATCATAACCAAGCGTCGCAAGTCGCGTAGGCACTTCGCTATAGGTCTCGACATAGCGCTTGGTGAAGTCAGTCCATCCTTTGGGATCGGGGGCCGGAAACCATGCCCCGACGACGGCTTCTTCCTTGCCAACGCCCTGATAATCCCAGCCGCTCGTCCCCAGCAATTGTATGGTTTTGGTGTCGATCTCATTATAGGGCAGAAGGGGCGCAAGCGCCGGCAATGTATTCGCAGCTGCAGGCATGAACAACGCGTCGATCTGCGGCTCCTCGTCTTTCGGAACGAGAGCGGCGATCTCTTTTACCGGCTCAATCATGCCATTGGCGTCCTGCGGGTACTCCTTCACCGCCAGAACGCTGACATTCATGTCGCGCGCTGCCTCGATGAACCGGTCCTGCACAAGCCGGCCATAATCCGTTTGCGGGATAAGAGCCGCAAAGCGGGATTTCCCGCGCGACACCGCATAGGAAATGATGCGCTGAACGTCGCTACCGGCAAGGAAGCTGAGAAGATAGACGCCGTCACCCGCCACCTTCTGATCGCTGGAAAAAGCAATCATCGGGATATTGGCAGCTTGCGTGACTGGCGCGGCAGCCTTGACTTCATTGGCGAAGAGCGGACCAATGACCAGCTCGACCCCCTGAGAAACGGCTTCCTCAGCCGCGCTTTTCGCGCCTGCAGGCGTCCCGCGCGTATCCTTTGAGATCAGTTCGACATTCGGATTGTCAAAATCGAACAGAGCCAGTTCGCCGGCCTGTTTGAGTGCCTTCGCAACATTTTGCGCATTTCCGCTAAGCGGAAGGAGCATCGCGACCTTGATCGCCGGCCGGTCTATCCCCTGTTCGGCGGGAACAGGCTCCGCAATCGGTTCGCTCTCCACCACGTTCGAGCCGCCACCGATTGAGCAGGAGGCCAGAACGAATGAACAGACGATAAAACTGATGGCACGGAGAAATTGATGATGGGAACTGACAACAATCGTTGCGGCTCTTTGAAGACGCCTTGTCAAGATGTGCCCCCTTCCATCCCTAAGCAGGCGGTTCGAACTTCATGTATGGCCGTCGCATGTGCGATAGAACAAAACACGAATGAACCTTGATTATAACCAATACCGAGCTATCCGGTCTCAAAAAATCTGCCATGTTCCAGCTCGGAACCGCCTTGCCCTTTCATTAGCGTGACACTATGGCTACACAATGATGAGGCATCGGCCTGAAACAGATATGCGCTGAAAGGCAAGCGATGTCTACAAACCGCCAGACAAGCTTAACCGATTCGATCAACTCCGTCATAGAACGCCATTTCAGCGCCGCTCCTGAGCCAGGCCTTTACCTTGTTTCGACCCCGATCGGCAATCTTTCCGACATAACGCTGCGCGCTCTATACACAATTGCATGCGCCGATCACGTTCTGTGCGAAGATACACGGCGCACCTCCAGGCTGACAAGCCATTACGGTCTCGACGTTAAGCTTTCCCCCTATCATGAGCATAATGCTGAAAGGCAACGGCCGAAAATCCTGAAATGGCTGAACAGCGGCGCGAGCGTCGCGCTCTTGTCCGACGCCGGTACGCCGCTGATTTCCGACCCCGGATACAAGCTCGTGCGAGAAGCCGCCGCCGCCGGGATCAAAATTTATAGCGTACCCGGCCCCTCCGCCGTCCTTGCAGGTCTGGCCTCCAGCGGCCTGCCAACGGACAGTTTCCATTTCGCAGGATTTCTTCCCCCGCGTGAAGCTGCAGCCCGCAAAAGGCTGGATGCGCTCTCGGCCATACCGGCGACAATCATTTTGTTCGATACGGCCAGCCGCCTTGAGCAGACCTTGTCTCTTCTGGCTGAATGGACGCCGGCGCGAGAGCTTGTCATCGCGCGCGAATTGACCAAGCGATTTGAGGAAATTATCAGGGCGAAGACCGGCGAGATAACCGGGCCGCGAGACTGGAAGGGCGAATTTGTTGTCATGATTGGCCCGCCTGGCGAACAGGAAACGGACTGGCGGGCCATAGAAGACGCCTTGGCGCACGCGATGACGCACGCCAGCACCAGAGATGCTGTGGAACAAATCGCGGGAACATTTGGAGTACAAAGAAAACAGGTCTACAATCTGGCATTGGACGTGCAGAAAAAGAGATCTGGCGGTGATGACGGCAAGTAAGCATAAAAGGCGGATGGCCTATGCGAAAGGCTGCGAAAGCGAAGCGCTCGCCGCGAAAATGCTTGAGCGCCAGGGATATCGTATTCTCAATCGCCGGTTTCGCAGCCCGGCAGGCGAAATCGATCTCATAGCCCTGAATGGCCGCCATCTGGCCTTCATCGAAGTCAAGGCGCGGCGTCGGCTCGCCGATGCGGCTTATTCTGTGACCGAACGGCAACAGCGAAGGATCGCTGACGCCGCCGGATACTGGCTTCAGTCCTTTCCCGATCATATCGACAAGGACATGTCATTCGATGCCGTGCTGATCGGGTCCCACGGTCAAAGTGAGCATATACGGGACGCGTTCCGGCTTTGCTGATCAGCTTGCCGGACCCAGATAATGCAGGCTGAACAGCCCGTTTTCGTCGGTCCAGCTTCTCAGCGGTTCCCATCCAGCAGCACGAGACAGCGCCTGGAACTCTTCCAGAGAATATTTATACGAATTCTCAGTGTGGATTGTTTCGCCCTCAGCAAAATCGAAACGCTGATTCAACACCTGCACGGACTGGACCTGCAAACTTCTGATATGCATTTCAATGCGGCCTTCATCCTCGTTCCAGACTGCTTCATGGACGAATTTCTCCAGATCGAACGCACCGTCCAGCTCTCGATTGATGCGGACCAGCAGGTTCATATTGAACGCCGCCGTCACGCCCTCGCGGTCATTATACGCGCGCAGCAAGACGTTCAGGTCCTTCTTCAGATCAACGCCGACAAGGAATGCGCTTTTGCGGCCAAGCAGCGGCCGCGCGTTTTCCAGAAAATCCCGGGCCGCCGCCCTCGTCAGATTTCCAATCGTCGAGCCGGGAAAGAAACCCAGCGTCGTCTTGCCGTCAGGGACCGCCGACAGGTCGATCCTCTGGTTAAAATCGCCGTGCAGCGGATAGACGGCAAGATCGGGAAAGCGCGCTATTAACCGCGCAGCCGCCTGCGATAAGGCGCTGTCAGATATGTCGATCGGCACATAGGAGGCGATTGACGGCAGCGCCTCGATCAGCCGGTCCGTTTTGCGGCTGGAGCCTGAACCATACTCCACGAGACGAACGCCCGCCCCCGCAAGCTCAGCGATTTCTCCCGAATACCGGTCGAGAAGCGAGATTTCGGCTTTGGTCGGATAATAATCTTCCAGCTCGGTGATCTGTTCGAACAAATCGGAACCGCGCGTGTCGTAAAGGAAGCGCGACGAGACCGATTTCGGCGTTCCCCTAAATCCGGCGATGACCGCATCGGCGAACTCGCCATCCACTCCGTTCATTTCCGTGTGCTCCGCCCTTGTCATGCTGCGCCGCCATCGTCAGCGAGCCGCAGACCGGTAAATTGCCAGCGTTGATGCGGATAGAAGAAGTTCCGGTAGCTGCGTCTGATATGCCCCGGCGGCGTCACACAGGAGGCACCCTTGAGCACGAACTGATTGCACATGAACTTGCCATTATACTCGCCGACTGCGCCAGCCGGTGGCCGGTAGCCAGGATGGGGCAGATAGGCGCTCGCGGTCCACTCCCAGACATCGCCGATCATCTGTTTCAAACCGGAACCGCCGCCCGATGCAGGCTGGGGCATAAGAGCGTCGCTATTGAATGTGTTGCCGTGGAGCGGTTGATCGGCCGCTGCGATTTCCCATTCGAATTCGGTTGGCAGCCGTTTTCCGGCCCAGCGCGCAAACGCCTCGGCTTCATAGTAGCTTACATGGCAGACAGGGTGCGCCGGGTTGACGGGCAGCAATCCCCGCAATCCCATCTGATGCCAGCCGCCCTCGCGCTTCTCCCAATATAATGGAGCGTTCCAGCCTTCGTTCTGCACTGTTGCCCAACCATCGGAGAGCCAGAGCGTTGATGTATCATAGCCCTTGTCGGCCATGAATTGCAGCCATTCGCCATTCGTGACCAATCGGTCCGCCAGCCGGAAATCCCGGATAAGCTGATCGTGACGCGGATGTTCGTTGTCATAAGAAAATCCGTCTCCCTCATGGCCGACCTGCCGAATGCCACCTTCAAAACGGATCCAGTTCAGCGGCTTAGCCTTACGGGCATCGTCAGACCCGGCGGCGTCGGCTTCGCGATAAGCCGGACGCAGAGGATTCCCGGCAAACGCCGCAAGGCAGTCGGTCAACATGAGTTCCTGATGCTGCTGCTCGTGGTTGATTCCCAGCTCGATCAGTTCCAGCGCTTTGAGCGACGGTTCGCCGCCATCGCCGGTGAAAAAACGTTCAAGCGCATCGTCAACGTAAGTGCGATACGCCATCACCTCCGCATTGCTCGGCCGCGTCAGGAGACTGCGTTTGGGGCGCGGCTGCCGCGGACCGACCGTTTCATAGTAGGAGTTAAAGCAATAGCTGAAACGCTCGTCAAAGATCCGGTATTGGGGATCATGGGCCTTCAGCACGATCTCTTCAAAAAACCAGGTTGTATGAGCCAGATGCCACTTGGTTGGGCTGGCGTCCTCCATCGCCTGCACGATCTGCTCCTCCTCGCTGAGAGGCCCGGCGATCTCAAGCGAAAGCCTTCGGGTTCGAGCCAGCCGGGCATGCAGCGACTTTTCTGTATTTGCGGCGGCGTTCACTGACGGTGTTAGATCATCGAGAGGCATTAGGACCTGCCTGGTTGCCGGTTTTCTGAGTAGGATACTCGTTTTACATCTGAACAGTATTATGACCAAATCTTGCGAACAAAAGAGAACAATAATAGAACAAAAAGGAATATCAAGCACGTTAAACGGGAGATCACCCTGAAAATGCAGCCTGAGGACGACGTCGCTCGGCAAATCACGCGGGGCGTTACCAGATATTTTCGTAATCTGAACAATGCGACACTGACAGAATTGGTGTTTGCGGACGGACGCCGATGCGATGTCATCACGGTTGATGAAATGGGTGTGATCAGCATTGTTGAGATCAAGTCCTCGATTGCCGATTTCCGTTCGGATAGCAAATGGCCTCAATATCGCCAGTGGTGCGACCGGTATTACTTCGCTGTCGAGACCAGTTTTCCACGAGAGCTTATTCCGGATGATTGCGGCCTGATTCTCGCTGACGGCTACGGCGCAGACATATTTCGAGAGGCTGAGAAAACACGGCTCAATGCTGCGCGCCGCAAGGCTTTGATGCTCCGTTTTGCGCGTGCCGCCGCCTTCCGCCTGCAGGACAAGAACGATCCGGACCGGCTTTAGCCTGCTCTTGCATGAACGAAAAATCCGATCGTTATGCGCATTTGGTTTTTTCTCTCTTGATCTTGACGCACTATTTTATTCTTTTACGGCAAAATCGCGATAATGCGGAATTGATCAGCGCGCCATCAGAAACATTACGCTGTTGCATTTCCGGCAACGAGATGAGAAGCGGAAAACTGCTCACACTTTTTGTCATCACGTTTTAGAGTAAGCCATAAAGACGAACCGCGCGGAACAAGGGCTCAACGAGGACGAAAATTCATGAAAATCTGCATTTACGGAGCCGGCGCTGTAGGCGGCTATCTTGGCAGTCAGTTGCATAAAAGCGGCACAGCGACATCCATGGTCCTTCAAGGAAGCGATCTGGACGCTGTCAAGCAAGCAGGGCTGAAGATCCGGTCGGGCGGCAATGAAGAAAAGTTCGAAATACCGGCGACCAGCAATCCGTCTGATATCGGCGCTCAAGATTGCGTCATCCTGGCGATGAAAGCCCATGAAAGCTGGGCGGCTGCCGAACAGCTCGCGCCGCTATTGGGGCCGGATACGATGGTCGTCACCATTCAGTCTGGCGTGCCATGGTGGTATTTCTATGGTCTGCCCGGTCAGTATACCAACATGCGCCTTGAGAGCGTTGATCCCGGCGACCGGCAGTGGCGCGCGATCGGCCCGGAGCGGATCATTGGCTGCACCCCCTATATCGTGGCCGAGAAGGTCGCGCCCGGCGTTATTCAATATGTCGAGGGACAGAATTTCGGACTTGGCGAGCCGGATCGCCGGGAAAGCGACCGTCTCAAGGCCCTGGCGCAGCTCTTTACCAATAGTGGCCTGAAACCCCGCATCTATCCTGAAATCCGCAACGATATCTGGCTCAAACTTTGGGGCAATCTTTGCTTCCATCCGATTTCAGCGCTAACCCGCGCACCGCTGGACGCCATTGCGCATGATCCGGCGACGCGCTCCGTCGCCCGCAACATGATGCAGGAAGCAGAGCGCATCGGCCGCCGGCTCGGAGTGCATTTCCGCGTTGATATCGAGCGCCGAATCAACAGCGCCGCCGAGCTCAAGGGGCAGCGCACATCGATGTTGCAGGATCTGGAGCGCAATGACATGCTCGAACTGGATCCAGTCCTGAGCGCGGTTCAGGAAATGGGGCGGATCGTCGATCTCGATACGCCCTATATTGACTGCGTTCTTGGATTAACTCAACAAATGGGCCGTATCGCAGGCGTTTATCCAGCCTTCCCGGACAGCGCAACGCTCACGGATGCGGAACGCCTGGTCGCGGATTGATCCGTCCGAAGCCGGCCGGTCGGCCGTGGACCGTTCAACATTCCGCACGCACCTGAAAAATTGCGGCAGCTGTGAACAGTTGCCGCAAACTTTCACTGCATTTCACTCGATAATCTGCCGGATGCAGGCGCAAAAAACACGTGACGCAACCAAATTTTCTATCACGATGTTTCGTGACAAATTCGCATCATCGCATATAGAAAACATGGCATGATTGGGGCTGTCGCCTTGATCAACTCCCCCCTGCTCGGCTAGCTATCTGGTAGCGGCTATGTGTTCGCTTAATCAGAGGAGATATTAATATGCAGGGTTTTAAAGGCGTTGTCGTTGTCGCCACTATCTTTGCTGCTGCAATCACGCTCGGCGCCTGCCGCAAAGAAGTCGCACATGATTCATTCAAGCTTGGCGCTTCTGACGTTTCTGTGGCTGTCGTCCGCTAATTCGCCTTTACCCGGCGATACAGGTGGCTTCGAGAATTCGAAACGCCGTGCGCATGGAATGCGCGCGGCGTTTATCTTTCCTGCATATGTGATGGACGACCGCTCCGAAGGATCTGTGAATTTGAACCGAATGGTAACGCTTCGTTAACCCAGAAAACGCAACCATGGGTTGTGTGTTTTTCAGTTAAGGAGTGTTTCATGCCGCGGCTTTCAAGGATTTTTCCCGCAGCGTTCATCATACTTGCCGTCAGCCTCTCAGCCTGCACCAAGAACAAATCTCAATACGGCCTGAACGGCATGGCCCCGGCCCTCAATGAAGCGAACGCCCCGATCGCGCCCGGTGGCGAACGCGAATTCAGGGAACGTACGGGCGACACGGTTTACTTTACGACCGACAGCACGCAGCTCAGCGCCGAGGGGCAGGACACCCTTATCGCGCAGGCACAGTGGCTTAACCGCTACACACAATATCCGGTGCTGATTGAAGGCCATGCGGATGAGCGGGGAACGAGGGAATACAATCTCGGGCTCGGCGCAAAACGCGCTGCGGAAGTCAAGCGGTTCCTGATTTCGCGCGGCGTTGAACCCAGACGGATCGGTCTTGTTACCTATGGCAAGGAAAGACCCGTCGCTGTCTGCGCCAATATTTCATGCTGGTCGCAGAATCGCCGCGTCGTGACCGTATTGAGACGTCATCGCGTGGCATCTCGTTGAGCGGTTAAACGGCAACGGCGCCCGCGCAAATATTAGCGTACCGTCCATCGGACTAGCCCCATAGTTGGATTTTTGATAAGAACGGGCAAAACGTTGGCCGAGATCTGAAACGGGACCGAAATGCCAAGATTTTGCCTTGCCGCAATCAGCACGTCACTAGCGGCGATCTTCGCCGTTTCTCTAGCCCATGCGCAATCAAGCGAAGGTGGTGAAGTCGAAAACCGGCTGCTTCGCCTTGAGGAGCAGATCGTCGATCTGAGCGCGCAGGTCGGCACTTTGGAGACGATCGCCAAAAACGGAACCAGCGGAAGCGCTGCCGCCGCGAGCCCGTCTTTCTCGGGTGATTCATCCGGTTTTTCCGGATCATCGGACGACCGCATAATCTTGATGGAGACACAGCTTCGCGCGTTGTCCTCCCAGCTTAGCGAGCTTGTTGACCGTATGAACCGCCTCGAAGTCAGCGGCGGCGCAAGCGCCGGTTCCTATCGTGAAGGCGCCGTTGACGATCAGCCACCGAACCTGGAACATTTCGGCTTGGTCATCGAAGACGAGGCGTCAGGCGGCCAGGAAAGCTATCTGGAAGACTCGCAGGATGGGGAATCCTCTCTGGCGCCAAACAGCGCTGCCGTCCAGATAGCTGCGCAATCTTCGCCTGAAGCGCAGGTATTGTATGACGATGCTTATAATGCGCTCGTGCAAAGAAACTATCGCGGCGCTGCCGGGAGTTTCCGCCAGTTTGTCGACCAGTATCCATCCGATCCTCTTGCAGGGCAGGCCTATTACTGGCTGGGCGAGGCGGCCTTCGTAAACGGGCAATATAGCGACGCCGCCGACAGTTTTCTGAAAAGCTCAACGAATTATCCGAATAATCAGAAAGCCCCGGAAAGCCTTCTCAAACTCGGTATTTCGCTGAAACGGCTTGGCGAAACGCAAGCGGCCTGCTCGTCATTTTCAGAACTGGGCAGACGCTTCCCGGATTCGACGCAAATCCTGGAGCGTGCTGATCGGGAGCGGCAACGTACACAATGTTAGCCGGCATGAATGGCACGGGACCGGAAATCTGACACTCAGAAGCAATCTGCGGACGCTGTTTTTGACGATGCTGTTCTCGCCGATTGCTTTGCCTGCCTGGCTGAATATCCCGCCCTGGCCCTGGCAGTTTCCGGCGGCGCCGACAGTACGGCGCTGATGTTGCTCGTAAAGCGCTGGCTCAGCCGGAACCTCGATCATGCGCCTCGCATCCTCGTCCTGACGGTCGATCATGGATTGAGACCGAAAGCTGCTGACGAAGCCCGTTGGGTGGCCGCTTTGGCCGCCCGTCTGGGATTTGATCACCAAACCCTGGCCTGGCGTGGCGAAAAGCCAAAGACGGGCGTTCAGGCCGCAGCGCGAAAAGCCCGCTATTCTCTCATGACGGCCTGTTGCAGGGATCACCGCATTCCTGCGCTCGTAACCGCTCACCACAGCAATGATCAGGTCGAGACGTTTCTCATGCGCCTGCAGCGCGGGAGCGGTGTGGACGGACTTGCATCGATGCCGCCTCGTTCGCGGCGAAACGGTGTGGATCTGCTGCGCCCGCTTCTGCTCGTTACGCGCGAGCAATTGAGATCATTTCTATCGGCTCAAGGTCAGGACTGGTGCGAAGACCCCTCCAACATCGACGAAAATTTCGAGCGCATTCGGCTCCGAACGGCCCTGGGCGCCGCCAATGTCCCAGGCGTTACGCCTGCCAGCCTGTGGCTTTCAGCAAAACGGCTTGCACGCGCGCGGACAGCCCTTGAACGGACAACAGTCGAGTTTCTAAAGGCGCAACTAAAGCTCGACAATGCCGGTTTTGGATCGATTTCGCTGGCGGCCCTGCTTGGGGAGGCCGAGGAGATCGGCTTGCGGGCGTTGATCCGAATGGCTTCCGCCTTTGGCGGCCGCCGCGCGCTCAGGCTGATGAAAGCGGAGAACACCTACGCAAAACTATCGAGTGGCGGCTCCGGCGCGACGCTTGCGGGATGCCATTTCGGCGTTCGCAACGGGATACTCACAGCTTCACGCGAATATGGCCGAATGTCCAGAATACCTGTGCCGGTTGAAAATGGCGCGCTCTGGGACGGACGCTTTACCGTCTCGGTTCAAACGCGGGAAACTACGCCGCAAGATATGACATTGCGGCCTCTTGGCCCAGACGGCGCAAGACTTGCGCGATCTGCCGGAATAGAGTTCGGTGCGATACCTCGCGCGGCGCTGTTATCCCTGCCGTCCGTCTGGCGGCGCGACGAACTTCGCCACGTGCCCTTTGCCATTGGTTCTTGCCAATTCGCCGACCAATCCGTCAGCCAGCCCGAGATCCTTTTCGCTAACCACGATATACTGTACAACACCTCTTTCTCAGGCACGAACCCATCTTGATTCTGCACATTTTGCCTGCAAATTAAGCTTCTGTTCGACTTATCACCGTAAGTTGGACGCAAAGTTAACGAAGCCCTGCAGCATGCCTTGGAAATCGAGCGCTCGTGCCCTATTTACTCTGTTGGAGACATTAGCGAGAGTTTTGGAGTAGTGTAGTAGGATATTTCCTATACAACTCTGGGCTCGTTTGCGTAGCAAGGATCTCATGAACTCAAATTTCCGTAATTTCGCGATCTGGATCATTATCGGGCTACTCCTCGTCGCGCTGTTCAATCTGTTCCAGAACCCGGGTCAGCGGACGCGAGCGAATGAGATCTCATATTCGCAGTTTCTGACCGAGGTCGAAGGGCAGAACGTTCGCAACGTTACCATCGCCGACAATCTGATTACCGGCGAGTTGACTGACGGCCGCTCCTTCCAGACGACCGCGCCGCCAAACGATACC
>JAHQVI010000205.1 GCA_019634405.1 Hyphomicrobiales bacterium | reverse complement strand
CTACACCGCCCTGCGCAGCCTGACCGGCGTCGCGCCCGTCACCAAGCGCTCCGGCAAGATGCGCATCGTCGTCCGGCGTCTCGCCTGCCATCCACGCCTTGCAAACGCCGTCTACCACTGGGCACGCGTTGCCGTGCAGCGGGACGGCAGGAGCCGAGCCAAATACACAGCCCTCAGACAACGTGGTCACAGTCATGGCAGAGCCTTGCGATCCGTCGCCGATCGCCTCCTCGCCGTCGCTTGCGCAATGCTAAAAACGCGCACAACGTTCGATCCTTCCCTGCCGTGAAAACCGACTTGCCAAATGGTGGGAAGTCCCCCCTAGGCTCACGCTGTTGCGGCAGCAAGATCCGTCAGCCAGGCCATCCGGCGCACGGCACAGCGCGTTCCAGAATTGACCGAAACCGTTCGAGGTCGGCTTTTCAAGCGCAAACAAGCGACATCGCATGCAACGAGAACGTCTGTTCTACAGCATCAATTTCGCTTAAAAGCCTTGATATGAAGGGGAGAATATTGGAGCGGGCGATGAGATTCGAACTCACGACCCCAACCTTGGCAAGGTTGTGCTCTACCCCTGAGCTACGCCCGCGCTCCAAGCCGGCAAGCGGCTGTGTCAGAGGGTTATGACGCAAACCGCAGCGCATTTCAAGCAGTCTTATTCTCGTCATCGCAGGAAATTTGAAATTCCGGCACGCGTCTCTTCCTGGACAAAGTCTTGCGGAAGCCGGCGGCATCGTCTATGGCTGGCGTCATAATTATTCGAATTGCGGATGGTTTTCATGCCCTGGACGAGGCAACAGCTCTTCGATCATCTCGACAAGCTTTCAATTGCACATACAACTATCGAACATCCTCCGCTCTTTACGGTCGAAGAATCGCAAGCATTGCGTGGTGAAATTCCCGGCGCACATACCAAAAACCTGTTTCTGAAATGCAAGAAGGGCAGCATCTGGCTGATTACCGCACTGGAAATGACGGCGGTTGACCTCAAAACCCTGCACAAGACGCTGGAGTGCGGCCGGTTGAGCTTCGGCAATTCCGATCTTCTGATGGAGCTGCTTGGAATCCGTCCCGGCGCGGTGTCCGCCTTTGCAGCCATCAACGACCGGGACCAGCGTGTGAACGTGGTGCTGGACCGGGCTTTGCAGGATCATGATCCGGTCAACCTTCATCCGCTTGAAAATACTGCAACGACCTCGATCACAAATGCTGATCTTATCCGGTTTCTGGATGACTGTGGACATCCGCCGCGTATTCTTGACCTTTCGGGCTGATGCTCGCTGTATTAGGGGCAAAACTTCTGAAAACCCTTGGCAAACTGCCGTCCTGACGCCATTTTACAAACAGACTGGAACTTTCCCGCTCATCCCATTAGGCAAGCGATGATTCTCAATCTTTCACCAAGTGCCGATGCAAACGCACCCGCAAGCAATGCAGATCTGATCAAGGACACGACGACGCCGACTTTTATGGAAGATGTCATCGAGGCGTCGAAAAAGGTTCCGGTTCTGGTTGATTTCTGGGCGCCATGGTGCGGGCCTTGCCGTCAATTGACGCCGTTGCTGGAGAAGCTTGTGCAGGCGGCGGGCGGTTCGGTGCGGCTCGTCAAAATGAATATTGACGAATATCCCGAAGTCGCCGGTCAGCTTGGCGTACAGTCCATTCCAGCCGTTTTCGCCTTCAATAATGGCCAGCCGGTGGATGGCTTCATGGGCGCGCTGCCCGAAAGCCAGCTTCGCGCCTTCATCGAACGGATTGCCGGAAAGGAAGCTTTCGCCGGTTCGCAGCTGGAAGCCGCGCAGGAAGCGCTGGCCTCGGGCGACGTGAACGGCGCCGCGACCGCTTTTGCCTCGATCCTTCAGCAGGATAACGGCAATGTCGATGCGCTGGTCGGCCTGACCCAGTGTTATATTGCGACGGGCGATCTTGAACGGGCTGAACAGACCCTCGCCCTTGTTCCGCCAGCAAAAGCCAATACTGCGTCGGTCGTCAGCGCGCGGGCCTCGATCGAACTGGCGCGCAAATCGGAAGAAAGCGCCAAAACCGACCTCGGACCGCTAATGACGGCGATCGAACAGAACCCCAATGACTTTCAATCCCGATTCGACCTTGCGCTCGCGCTCAATGCAAAGCAAGATCGTGAGGGCGCATCCGAACAGCTCTTGGAAATCATCAGGAGAGACCGGGGCTGGAACGATGCCGCCGCAAGGAAACAGCTCGTCGAGTTCTTCGAAGCCTGGGGGCCGGAGCATCCAGATTCAGTGCAGGGGCGGCAACGTCTGTCGACATTGCTATTCGCCTGAAGCGGAATATATGCCGTGAAACAGCTTTCCGTTTATAAACCTGTTCTAAACTATGATCTGAGATCATTATCCATGATTTTGGATCGTTAACGTCCAAATGATCGCGATCTAGCGGAGGAGCGATTGAGCGTCACCGACCGGTACAGTACACTGAGTGATCTTCCCCGGCATCTTCCGGTGTTTCCGCTGCAAGGGTGCATCATTCTTCCGCGCTCGACGCTTCCGCTCAATATTTTCGAGCCGCGCTATCTTGAGATGATCGACAATGCGCTCGCGGGCGAGCGTCTGATCGGCATCGTTCAACCACATGGCAAAAACGATGACGAGGAGTCGCCTGTGGACCGGCGTTCCCCACTTCGTACGACCGGCTGTGTCGGCCGCATTACGAGCTTCAGCGAAACGGAAGATGCGCGCCTGCTGATCACGCTTGCCGGCATCGCCAGGTTTGACATCGTCCAGGAAGTCAGCACCGATAAGCCCTATCGAATGTGCGAGGTGAGTTACGAGCGCTATGCGTCCGACCTGATTCACGGCTACGGGCAGGACGCTGTCGACTGGCAGAAGCTGCTCAGCACACTGAAAACATATCTCTCGACCAGACAGATGAGCGCCGACTGGGACAGCATTGAACGCTCCCCTGCGGAATTGCTTGTCAACACGCTGTCCGTCATCAGCCCTTACGGTCCGGAGGAGAAACAGGCGCTTCTGGAGGCGTCAACGCTCAAAGAGCGCTCAGAAGTGTTGATGGCGCTGGCACAAATGGAAATGGCGTCTACGGACGACGATTCATCCAGCACGCTTCAATAGCGTTCAGGTAATCCTCACGGCGTCTCCGGGGGACACTTGCTCCAATATGCGCAGCATGTGCTCCAACGAAACGGCCACACATCCTTCCGTGGGCGAATAGCCGGCCCGGGCGAGATGCATGAAGATGGCGCTTCCCCGTCCCTGGCTGCGGGGCCAATCATTATAGCCGAGCAGGATCACCACATCATAAAGGCAATCCTTGCGCCAGAGACGTTCGTGACTGGCCGGGTACGGCAGCGCTACAACCCGATTGTAATTGGCGTCACCACGCGCATCACACCAACCAAGCCGCGGATGCAATGCACTGACGGGCAAACCGGTCTTCGGCCGCGCCAGCCGGTCAGCCCGATAATAGACATGCCGCATTGGCCATTCGCCCAAAGGCGTGATCCCATCACCCTCTCCGTGCTTGATTCCCCGCCCGGCGCGGCCTAACGCACAGGGTATCCATGTCATCCCCAATTGCAACTTGCCATGTCGTGCGGCACGGGATAATCCCGTAACAATGAAGTTTGGCATCACCGATATTTCATGACCTTTGATAGGATTGTTTATGAAAGCGCTGTAAATTACGGCGTTACTCGGTTTATCATTAGCCGGATTTATCTTTGTCTGGGAGCCTTGGATGAGCACAGCGCGAAAAATTCTTGTTGTCGAAGATGAAGACGACCTCAGAGACTCGCTTGTGGATCAACTTGATTTACACGAAGAATTCGAAACCAGCTCCGCAGGAACTGCTGCGGAAGGTATGGCAAAGGCAAAATCTGATACAATCGACCTGATCATCATGGACGTCGGCTTGCCTGATATGGATGGCCGCGAAGCCTGCAAATTGCTGCGAAAGAACGGCTTTAAGGGCCCCATCGTCATGCTGACCGGACAGTCGTCCGACGCAGACACGATTCTTGGCCTCGAATCGGGCGCGAATGACTACATCGCCAAACCGTTCAAATTCGCCGTGCTGCTTGCCCGTATCAGAGCGCAACTGCGTCAGCATGAACAGAGCGAAGACGCCGTTTTCAGCATCGGCCCCTACAGCTTCAAACCCGCCGCCAAGCTTCTTCAGGAAGACAACGGCAGCAAGATCAGGCTCACGGAGAAAGAGACATCGATTCTGAAATATCTTTATCGAGCCGGAGAAAAAGTGGTCTCGCGCGACGTGCTGCTGCATGAGGTCTGGGGCTACAATGCCGGCGTGACGACACATACGCTGGAGACACATATTTACCGCCTCCGCCAGAAGATGGAGAAAGACCCGTCAAACGCCGAGTTGCTCATTACAGAAACCGGGGGCTACAAACTCGTGCCCTGATGGACACAGTATGTTGCTGAAAAGCAATGACTTCTTGAACATGGCGGCCGACTCAGATCATATCCTCGCCCAAAGGGCAGTTTGCGTCCTATCGCAGATCTGAGGCTAACGTGCATGGTATCCGACAAAAATGCTGAATTGCTTGGTGGCGTGTCGCTATTTGCCGGCTTAGCGTTTGCGCACTTGTCGGCCATTGTCGCCAATGGCCAGAAGGTTTTCTTCGAAAGCGGTGACGCCATTGTTAGAGCCCACCAAGCATACGAAACCGCTTATCTCGTCCTGAGCGGCACAGTCGAAACACAGCCGTCAACCGAGTCCGGTCTGAAGCCTGCAGCCTATTCGGCAGGGTCCTTAATCGGCGAAATGGCAATTCTTACGGAAACGGTTGCTGCGATCGATATCGTCGCCATGGGGCGGGTGCGCGCACTCGCGATTCGCCGGAATGCCCTCTATCAGGTCATGAAGAAGCATCCGGAGATTGCCTATTTTCTTTCCGACAAAGTCACGGAACGGCTTGTGTCTCTCGCGCATGATCTGCATGAACTCGATGCAATGCTCGCTAGCCTCGAATTATCGGCCGAAGATTCAATATCGGCGCTGGCCGGCTAGGACAAAGCGGCAAGTTCCCTGCGGAAAGATGGTCATAGCTCTTTCCAGTGCGCCAACTTTACACTATAACGTCATTCCAGCTTCGCGATTTGGTCTTCTTCTTGAAAATCAGCGAGGATCATCATAGTTTGCGATGAACGTGCCGCTGTAGCTCAGTAGGTTAGAGCGCTAGATTGTGGATCTAGAGGTCCCCCGTTCGAGCCGGGGCAGCGGTACCATTTCAGTAGCAATTCTGCCCAATATTAATAGTATTATATGCAAAGTTGTCTCAGTTTTGTGCGTATGCGGCGTATTTAATCCGTATTCCGATCAAAAACATTGCCCTTCAGGTTGCAAAAATCTAAAAGTGCTAAGGGCTTCACGGTTTTTTGTATCGACCGTTAAAATATTGCCTCTATTCTACCCGCAGCAGCTAAATGCAGGTGAGCCTATGGGCAGGCCAAAGTGTTTTGACGAAAGCAAGGTTTTGGACTCGGCGATCGAGTGCTTCTGGCGGAATGGCTTAAAAGCGTCGTCCATACGAACGCTGGCTGAAGAGATGGGCATTGCCGGGCCCAGCCTCTACAATGCTTATGGAAACAAGCAAACGCTGTTCGCCAAAGCGCTGGTGAGATATGCCGACACCACTCTGCGTCCGCGCTTTTTGCGGGTTCGAGATCTGCCGCCGCTTGAGGCAATCCGGTTCTTCCTTTTCGAACAGATAGAAATCACCCTCAACGACCCTGACGGCAAGGGATGTCTCTTCGTCAATACGACGGTTGAAACAGCGAATGGCGAGCAAGAACTTTCAAACGAAGCAATTGGTTATCTTAACGAGATTAAAGATTTTTTTGCCTCTAACCTCCGGGCGGCCCAGTCGAATGGCAATCTCTCGCCGGACGTCTCTGTCGTTGAAATGTCTGAAACGCTTTTCGTGATGATCGTTGGCGTTTGTGTTTATGCGCGGATGCGTCCCAGCCGTTCGGAACTCGAGGCGGCCCTGGCGCCTGCATTCAAGTTGCTCACAGCGCAGTCCTGACAAAATATGAGGATCTAGATGATCGACCTTTACTACTGGACCACACCGAACGGGCACAAGATCACGATGTTTCTTGAGGAGGCGGGGCTTCCTTACAAAATTTTTCCGGTACATATCGGCAAGGGCGACCAGTTCAAGCCCGAATTTCTGGCTATTTCCCCCAATAACCGCATGCCCGCCATCGTTGACCACGAACCTGCGATTGGCGGCGAACCTGTCTCCGTCTTTGAATCCGGCGCAATCCTGCTTTACCTTGCCGAGAAAACAGGCAAGCTGATCCCCTCCGATCCGCGCAAACGCATCATGGCGCTGGAATGGCTCTTCTGGCAGATGGGCGGACTTGGACCAATGGCCGGGCAAAACCATCACTTCGCAATTTACGCACCTGAAAAACTACCCTATGCGATCGAGCGCTATGTCAATGAAACCAACCGGCTTTATGGCGTGCTGAACAAGCAGCTCGGCAAGCACGAATATGTCGCCGGCGAGTATTCAATCGCCGACATGGCCGCTTACCCCTGGGTCGTGCCCTATGAACGCCAGGGACAAAATCTCGATGACTTCCCTAACCTCAAACGCTGGTTCGAAGCTATCAGGGAACGCCCTTCCACGATCAGAGCCTATGCAAAAGCTGACGAGGTTAACCCGCAAAATGCCGGTATATCCGAGGAGGACAAGAAAGTCCTGTTCGGGCAGAACAGCAAGAATGTGAGCTAGCGGAGCGAATCTAATATTCGAGCCCTCCTTGCAGCTTGGCTCAAGCTCAAATGCTAAATTCAAAAACTCCACTGGAAACAACGATTTCTAGCGGTTCCCAAGCATCTGACATTTGGAAATGAACCCGCGGCAAACGGGATCCAAATGCCGGGTGCGAACCACTAGACGGGAAAGCAACGAATTGGATCAACAACGATGTCTGTAACCAATAAGCTCCCAGCCGGAGAGCGATTTCCGGCACTGTCATGGGCGGCCGTCGGCGGCGGAAAAGTCGATCTCAGCGTAGAAAGCGGATGGCGGCTGTTTTTCGTTTACCGCGGCAAGCATTGCCCATTATGCAAACGCTATTTCAAGAAGCTCAATGAAATGCTCGACGCTTTCCGGGAAGCTGGCGTCAGCGTTCTGACGGTTTCGGCCGACACCGAAGAAAAAGCGAAAGCCGATGTCGAAACCGAAGGCTGGCGGTTCCCGGTCGGCTATGGCCTCACGCCCGACGAAATGCGCATGCTAGGCCTTTATATAACCGAGCCGAGTTCGCCCCAGCAAACTGACCGTCCCTTTTCGGAACCCGGCATGTTCGCCATCAATCCGGACGGTCGCGTCATCGCCATCGACATATCAAACGTCCCCTATGCACGGCCGGATCTCGAAACATTGCTTGCCGGCCTGAAATACGAGCAGACACAGTCTTTCCCGGTTCGCGGAACATTTTCCTGAACCTGTTCGACCAGAGTACGGCCTGCCCCCATTGGCAGGTCGTATTACAACGCATAAATCCGCCTCTCCATAAAAAAACTTGATTTTTAGGCTCCAAACGGACAGCACCTAAAGAGAAAAGAGCTTGTCCGGAACGGACGAACCGAGCACGAATCATGAGCGCTCGACATCCTGTCCATGATCAAAAAGCTGCGGCCGCACGCTTCATTGTCCGCCTTCATTCCACGAAAGCAGACCCCATGACGCCGCGCTCTGGTTGCAGCCTCTCGCAAGGAGGTAAGGCATTGATAACGGCTTATGTGCAGCGCAACGGAACCATGACGCCCATGGCAATCCAGCACGGTCAGCCCATCCCTCCCGAAGCGACATGGATCGACCTGTTCGCTCCCACCAAGGATGAAGAAGCGCTCGCCGAGGAAGCGCTCGCCATCGAACTTCCAACCAAGGAAGAAATGAGCGAAATCGAGATTTCCAGCCGACTGTATCAGGAAAATGGCGCATTTTTCATGACGGCCACGGTCATGACCCAGGTTGAGGCGGGCGATCCGGCGACCGAACCTTTTACCTTTGTTCTGATTGGACGCCGGCTTGTCACCATAAGATACGCCAATCCAATGCCGTTCCGCGCTTTTACCGCACAAGTTCAGCGTCAGGCGGAGCTGGCCGGAACCGGCGAAATCATCATGATTGGCTTGCTCGACGCGATTATCGACCGCATCGCGGACGTGCTAGAGAAAGTCCAGCGCGATATGAACAGCATTTCCCGCACCATCTTCTCCCGTCAAAAGACCGATTACGAGGAAGTGCTGCGCAAGATCGGGCTTTCAGAAGGACTCAATTCGCGGGCGCGGGAAAGCCTTGTCAGTATCGGCCGGGTTCTTTCATTCCTTAGCCGTCCGAATGAAGTCAAGCCTCACAAAGTGTTGGCTCGCTCGCTCAAGACCCTGTCACGCGACGTCATTTCGCTTAGCGATCACTCCAGTTTCCTTGCCAACAATATCACCTTCCTTCTGGACGCGACGCTTGGCATGTCGAATATCGAGCAGACCGGTGTAATCAAAATTTTCTCTGTGATGTCGGTATTGTTCCTGCCGCCAACCTTGATTGCAAGCATTTACGGTATGAACTTTCAGACCATGCCGGAGTTAGCGCTAAAATATGGCTATCCAGTTTCGCTTATTCTGATGATCATCGCGGGGATTCTGCCCTACTGGTATTTCAAACGGCGCGGCTGGCTGTAAAGGGCATGCGAAAGATTTTTCTTCACGGAAGAAAGAAAAGAGAGAGAGAGAGAAATAGGCCTGGGAGGGGCATGCAGGCTTACAAGGGGGACGAAAAACCTGCGTGTAACCTATTTTTTCTCTCTCTCTTCGAGTTGGAGACGCACCACACCTGTTTTGACAGGCTGCGCGCAACAAATGTTTCTTCGCTGGTGCTCCGAATGATTCAATGGCTCCACAGGGGGCACGCGGTAGGTTCCATCGAAGCATCCAGATAACCAAGCGTTCGCAGCAAGTAATGCCTGCTTGATATGAAAACGTCTCAATTAAGAAATTAGTTCTTTCTTTTTTGTTTTTTTATTCCAGGGTATTTTTTTACATAAAATATGCAGAATTACTTATTTTTCTAGCTTTTCAGAAAGCTATGAAATTAAAATTTCGTTATTTCAAATATTTTAATACAAAAAAAGCAATGTTTTATAATATAAAAAAATTAGATAACAAACTGAATTGATAAATACATTATATATTAAGAATATTTATTTAAAATAAACGCATCATCAACGATAGAAAAACTTTCAAACTGACCACGTGCAGATTTTTTTGCGTAAACTCCAATGTTTCCAAGCCGCTTATCTTGAATTAAATGACAAAGCTGAGTTTTGGCCTCGGCCGACATTGGTCCTGCGCCAACAGGCCGAAAAATCCGAAATTTCCAGGGACCGTATAATCCGGCGCGCGAGCCCTTTGAACGGAACCAAACTGTCACGCTCAATCCCCTTCTTCAAAAGCCGGACTTTTCTGAAAACCAATCCCTGCTTTTCGCAAATGCGCTCTAACGCAACGCCTGCCCTTCAGCAGCGTCAGACGGGCCTGATCGTCGCGGCCTGTTTCTCGATCGGCGTCACGTCGACCGCCACATCAACCTGATGCGCGCCGCCACCCAGCAATACACCGGTGACCGGGCTAACATCATGGAAGTCACGTCCATAGGCGATGGTTATATGCTCATCAAGCGGAATGATATCGTTGGTTGGATCGAAATCGACCCAGCCGATGCCCGGCGACCAGACTGACGCCCAGGCATGAGACGCATCAGCACCGATCAGCCGCTCCTTGCCTTCCGGCGGATAGGTCAGCAGATAGCCGCTGACATAACGTGCCGGCAAGCCGAATGCCCGCATCGCCGCGATCAGCAGATGCGCAAAATCCTGACATACGCCGCGGCGGATATTCAAAAGTTCATCCGTGGTCGTAGCAATGTCGGTCGCAGCCCCGTCATAGGCGAATTCGGTAAAAATGCGATGGGTCAGATCCCGGGCGCATTCAAGGACCGGCCTGCCAGCTGCAAATGACGGCTCGGCAAAGGCAATCAGCTCATGCGTAATCGCCGTATGGTGCGACGGCATGAGATATTGCGCTGCGTCCTGGTCCGGTATCCATCTTGGCGGCGCAAGATCGAAGGCCAGCTTGTCCCAAGGCGTCGACGCAGCAAGGTCGAGCGCAAGCGGGGCGTTGACTTCGACAACGCTCGTGGAATGGATCAGCAGTTCCGAATGGCTGTTCTCGATCGCGACCGCAGACGCCGGATTGCCGAAATAGTCGGTGAAATCACTCCGCGAGGCCGGCTTTGGCGAAAACACGATAGATTGATGCATCACACGCTGACGCTCGTGGGGGCGCGGCGCGAGATGAACGAGATGGTGAGCCTGAGCAACAGGCGCGGTGTAATGATAGGCCGTCTTGTGACTGACCTCAAAGATCATAGCTGTGAACCAACGCGCGCAGGAAGCCGTGTCACGACATCTTCCGTTAAGTTGAAATATCGGCGGGTGATAGCTTGGGACAATTCCGGTAAGTCTGCAACAAGTTGGTTAAACAAACCTTTAAGCGCTTCGCGATCGCTGCTGTCCCCGATCTGGCACAGCTCATACATATCTGCAATACGAACGCGCGTCAGCAGATCGAGGATCAGCTTGCGCTCCTCGGTCTGAGGCGCCTCGTTTGGGTTTTTCGGAAGCTGTTCAAGATGATCCGAAATCTGCGCGAGCGGATAGGCGATGCTGCGCGGATTGGTTTCATCGGAAAGAAGCAGATCAAGCACAAGCGGCAGCATGGGCGCAAACAGGTAGCGCGAACGATAGGTCAAAAGACTGTCCGCCACTTCAAGCGCGAAGGTCAGAGCCGCCGCTTCGGACGCCTCGTCCTTGCGTTCGGCAAAGAACCCGCCAAGCAACTCGGACAGATTCTGCGCCCGCTCAATACGCCGTCCGAGATCGAGGAAGGTCCAGCCGAACCCACGCGTCATGTTCTCCGCAGCCATGCCATTGAACGCAGCCACAGCCGCTATGCCCTGGTCAAGATGGTCGAGCGCTTCGGACAGGCTTTGCGGTTCGGCATCGCCAGTCCAGAGCGGAGACCCCTGGAACGCCTGCAGCGTACGCCAAAGCTCCGCCGACAGACGGTCTCGAATCTGGTAGGAAACCCGATGGATATTGCTGATGGTTTCGATAAGGCCAAATCTGCGCCCACGCCCCGAAATCAGCGCCCGGGCCCGCTGCTCGATCGCCGCATCTTCGTGCCGCAACTCAACGAAATCCTCATCCTTCGACAGCAGCAGATCGAGCGCAAGCACCAGCGTCTCGCGGTGCTGGAGCGCTGCATTGTTGAGATCGAGCCTTGAAAGCGCGCCGCGCACAAGCCGCATTGTCCAATCCGTGCGCTCGACATAGCGGCCTAGCCAGAAAAGATTGTCGGCAACGCGGCTGCGAAGCCCCAGCCCCCCGCGCGTGATCTTGGGTTCGACAAGGGCGCTATGCAAACGGCTGGTGCTGTGGTGATGCGTTTCTTCGACCGAACACACCCAGACATCGCGCGTATTGCCGCTCTCGCTGTATACGGGATAGCCTTGGCTGGTATCAAGATCGAGCGCGATGCCGCCGGGCATGACTTGATATTCACCGTCCACGAGCGTGGCGAACAGGCGGAGCGCAACACTGGCAGGCTGCACACCGTTATGTGTCCAGGACGGCAGGGTGGCGAACCGGCTTCCTTCTTCGGCTACGTAACGATAGCCGTTAATCGCCAGATCATTCTGAATGGCGTCGCGCGCATCAGGATCGAGTTGCGAGGGGAGAATGACGGATTGCGAACGTCCCGGACGGCCAGTGCCCTCCTGCGCCTTGCGAAGAGCGAAATTGTCGAAATTCGCCAGTACGCTTTCCCGCACGCCCGCGTCTCCCAGCCAAAGGCGCGGATAGCTGGGCGCCTTGAGGTCTTCGCCAAGCAGAACATTGCAGATATTGCCAAGATAGACGCCGAGCCCGCGATTCTCCAGGACCGCAGTGCCGAGCGCGTTTGAGGCGAGATCGGGATTGGCGCGGACCGCCTGGACCAGTCCGGCAGGCCCAAGGAAACCACCCGGATCCAGCAGAAGCGGATCGGCCAGCTCGGACGCCACGCAGCGGACAAGCAGATCGATCGGTCGAAGCCCTTCCAGCGTCTTCATATAGACGCGGTCACCGACCACGCGAAGGTCGCCGCCCTGAACCAGCATCAGGCTCAGATAGCGGGCGAGATAGGCCTGACCGAAGTAATCCTCATGATGCGCGCCCGGCGTTAGCAGGGCGATCGAGGCGTCTTCACGGCCCGCACGCTGGATCAATTCACCATGCAGATCGTTGAAGAAACCGGAAAGGCGTAGCGCTCTGCTCGCCAGCATCAGATCGCTGAAGACGCGCGAATGAACGATGCGGTTGGCCAGCGCGAAGCCGAGCCCGGCGACCGTTTCTGTATGGGTGTCCAGCACCTGCCAGTTGCCGAAAGCATCGCGCGTAAAATCAACGGCAAAATAGCTAAGCCGTCCCGCTCCGCTCTCAATACCGCTCAATGGGCGCAGGAATGAGGGATCGCCTAAAATCAACTGAGGCGGGATATGCCCCGCCTTTGACAGAGATTGCTCTCCGTAGAGATCATCCAGTACAGCCGCGCACAGCTTCGCCCGCTGCAGAAGCGCCGCCTCAAGAAATTGCCACTCATTGGAAGACACGACAAAAGGGATCGGGTCAATCTTCCAGGGTTCGCTGCTGGTATGAGCCTCGGAAAACACATCCTGCGCGATGCCGGTTTCCTGAACCAGCCGCCGCAACCGCTCAGCGCGATTGATCTGTTTATCTACCGGAAAGGAGCCGAAACGCTCTATGAACGGCTTCCAGTGTTCGCGGATTTCGCCGTTATCGCTGACCAGTTCGTCAAAACCATCGCCATGAGCAGTGTACTGCGTAAATGGATCCGTGCTTTGCGTTCCGGTCCCCTCGATCATAGTCATCATCGTCTGTGCAGACATCCTTAACTACAGGCCGCGATCACTTGGTACGCAACTCTGCGCAGAACAAGCCATATTATACAGTCAAAATTTAGATAGGTAAAAAACGGACGGCCTGGGCCTCATCTCACGGGATAGGATTATATCATCGCAGCCGCATACGCGCCAGCAAGAGCACAGTTACCCCAGGACACTTTAAAATTGTACGCCAATCCGCAGCAAACCAACAGATTTAAGCGATTCTTGCGGCGTGCAAGCGCAAATCCAGAGTAAAAGGATATTCTGGATTGAGGCTTTTCTGCGTCACCAGGGACTGTCCCGGCGTATGTCCGGCCGTGTCGTAACGGGTCAGACGACGACTTTCCGCCTCATAGGCATTGACCGGGAACGTCTCAAAGGCGCGCCCGCCAGGATGGGAAACATGGTAGCGGCAGCCGCCAATAGCGCGGCCGGTCCACTTGTCGTGAATATCGAAGACCAACGGAACATCCGTCGGGATCATCGGATGCAACGCCGATGGCGGCTGCCAGGCGCGATAGCGCACACCGGCGACATACTCGCCGTGAACGCCGGTCGATGTCAGCGGCACCTCGTGGCCATTGCATGTGACGGTATAGCGTTCGCCAATCATGCGGGACATCTTGACCTGCACTCGCTCAAGCGAAGAATCCACATAACGCGCAGTACCGCCAATCGTGCCTTCCTCGCCAAGGACATGCCACGGCTCCAGCGCCTGACGCAGCTCCAGCTCCTGACCGCCATATTCGACTGTCCCATATTGCGGGAACCGGAATTCGAAATGCGGCGCAAACCATTCCGCTTCAACGGGCAATCCGGCGCTGCGCAGATCGTCAATAATGCTGAGAAAATCCTGCCAGACAAAATGCGGCAGCATGAAGCGGTCATGCAGCTGGGTTCCCCAGCGCACGAGCTGGCCGCGATAGGGATTGTCCCAGAAGCGCGCGATCAGCGCACGCAGAAGAAGCTGCTGCGCAAGGCTCATCTGGGCATGGGGCGGCATCTCGAAAGAGCGGAATTCAACGAGGCCAAGGCGGCCCGTGGGGCCATCGGGCGAATAGAGCTTGTCAATGCAGATCTCTGCGCGGTGAGTATTGCCGGTCACATCAATCAGCAAATTACGGAAGATGCGGTCCACCAGCCAGGGCGGCACGTAGCCATTGGCCGGGTCCGGGATCTGCGCGAGCGCGATCTCCATTTCATAGAGCTGCTCATGGCGCGCTTCGTCAATCCGCGGTGCCTGACTTGTCGGACCGATGAACATACCGGAGAACAGGTAGGACAGGGAGGGGTGATGCTGCCAGTAGGCAATCAGGCTGGCAAGCAGATCCGGGCGGCGCAGAAATGGGCTGTCCTCCGGCGTCAGACCGCCAAGCACGATGTGATTGCCGCCGCCCGTGCCGGAATGGCGGCCATCGAGCATGAATTTCTCGGTTCCCAGCCGGGTTTGATGCGCTTCCTCGTAAATCGCAGTGGTAATGTCGACCGCTTCGTCCCACGTGCTGGCGGGCTGGATGTTCACCTCGATAACGCCGGGATCGGGCGTAACCTTGATAACGTTCAGCCGGCTGTCGAATGGCGGCGTATAGCCTTCGATATGAACCGGCGTCTGCGATGCCGCGGCAGCATCCTCGATCGCGGCGACCAGCGCGGCGTAATCTTCTGCGTCCTCAACCGGCGGCATGAATATATTCAGATGACCGTCGCGAGGCTCAATCGTCATGGCCGTGCGCACCGACCCCTGAACTTCCTGTGGCAGGTCGGGCGTGGCGGGCGGCACGTCCAGCGTCACGGCCCGGCGGTTCTGCAGAAGCGTTTCGCGGCGCGGAAGCGGCTGGCGCTGCTGTCCGATCGGATCGGCGGGAATGATATGGGGATAGTTGATCGGCGCGATGTAAGGCAGCCCGCCAAGCGGCAAGCGGAAACCGGCCGGAGAATCCCCGGGCATAAGGAACAGCTTCTCGCGCCGGAACGACCAGCGCTCAGTCACCCAGCGGCGCCCGCGTTCCTGCGAGTGCCAGACCTGGATCGGCAGGACGTAACTTGTCGGGTCACCCAAGCCGCGCTCGAAAACCTTCATCACCCGGCGGCGTTCGGCCGGATTGTCCAGCTTGTTGTCGGACGTATCGACATTGACCGGCAACTTCTGTTCGACGAGCATGAAATGCGCCGGATCTTCATAGGCCGGGATCACGCTTTCGTCCGGCAAGCCGAGCTTGTCGGTAAGCGCTGCGGTGAAGCGCTGGGCGTCCTCGATGGTTGCCGTTTTTTTCGGCAGTTCGCTGTCGATCAGATCCTGATTTTGCCAGAGCGGCTCGCCATCCGTGCGCCAGTAGACGGCAAAGGCCCAGCGCGGAAGCTGTTCGCCCGGATACCATTTGCCCTGGCCGAAATGAAGCAGCCCGCCCGGTGCGAAACGGGCATGGAGACGCCGGAGCAAATTCTCCGCATAGCGTCTCTTCGTCGGACCGACCGCCGCCGTGTTCCACTCGTCACCATCCATGTCGTCAACGGAAACGAAGGTCGGCTCGCCGCCCATCGACAGGCGGACATCGCCGTCCTGCAACCGCCTGTCGACCTCATAGCCAAGCTTCGCGATTGAGGACCATTGTTCGTCCGTATACGGCTTTGTAACGCGCGGCGATTCCGCGATGCGCTTCACACTCATGTCGAAGGCGAATTCAACGTCAGCCTTTTCGTGACCTCCGGTGATAGGCGCAGCGCTGGTCGGGCTGGGCGTCGCCGCAAGCGGGATGTGCCCCTCGCCAGCCAGCAGGCCGGAGGTTGGGTCAAGACCAACCCAGCCCGCTCCGGGAAGATAGACTTCGGCCCAGGCATGCAGATCCGTAAAGTCGGCGTCGGTTCCTGTCGGTCCGTCCAGCGCTTTCACATCCGGCTTGAGCTGGATCAGATAGCCGGAGACGAAACGCGCCGCGAGGCCGTAATGCCGCAGGATCTGAACCAGCATCCAGCCGCTGTCCCGGCAGGAGCCGGCCTTGCGGGCAAGCGTTTCGTCAGGCGTCTGAACGCCCGGTTCCATGCGGATCAGATATTTGATGTCACTATGGATCTTCTGATTGAGCTCAACGATAAAGTCGATCGTGGTATCAGCCTCAATCTTCAGGCTTTCGAAATAATCCCTGAACAGCGGGCCGGTCGTAATCGGCTCCAGATAGGGCCCAAGCTCCGTCTTGACGTGGTCCTCATATTTAAAGGGCCATTCCTTCGCGTATTCGTCGATGAAGAAGTTGAACGGATTGATGACCGCCATTTCGGCGACGAGATCGACAGTCACGCTGAATTTGGGCGTCTTTTCCAGAATAACGAGGCGGGCGAGATAGTTTCCGAACGGGTCCTGCTGCCAGTTGAGAAAATGATGCTTCGGCTCGATGGTCAGCGAATAGCTGAGGATGGGCGTCCGCGAATGCGGCGCAGGCCGGAGCCGGATGATTTGCGGCCCCATACTGGTCAGACGATCGTAGTGATATTCAGTCTTATGGGTCAGCGCTACCTGCAGCGTCATGCCATCTCCTCACAACTTGTCCCTACCGCTCCTTAGCGGGTCCCGCCTTCACACTGAACATTGTACGGATTTCATTCTGATCTATGCGCCCGTTCGCCAGCGCATATCAAGAACGCATTTGCGACTGTATCTGCGATTGCCCCTGCGACCGGCTTAGTCTCGCTGTGCTCTCATCCGGCTCTTCCCGCGCAGGCGCCGCCGCTTCAAGCTCCTCAATTTCCGCACCGAAAAACGCAACGCCAAGTTCGGCGGACAGATCGATCAACTCGCGTTGGACCCAGTCATTTGTATCATGCAACTGCTCGATGAGATCGCCATTTTTGGCCTTGTCCTGCAAGTCGGCCTGAAACTTGTCGACATGTTCGAGCGCGCGCTGCGCGTTGCGCAGCCGGAACTCGGTCCGAAGCTGATTGACCATGCGCTGGATCGCGGCGGCGCAAAAGGACAGCGAGCGCGGCAAGCGGCGGTCGAAGACAAGGAAATGAGCAATGTCGGCCGGATTGAAACCACGCGGATGAACACGGCGGAAAGCATGATAGGCCGAGGCGGATCTGAGCAGCACATTCCACAGACGGGCATGCTCTTCCATCGTCAGATCATTCAGATTGCCGGTCGCGCTCTTGGCAAACTGCACATCAAGCAACCGGCTGGTCTGGTCAGCGCGTTCGATGAAGAGGCCAAGACGGAAGAACGGCCAGCCCTCATCGCGGTAAAGCGTGCTTTCGGCGACGCCGATCTGGGCATAACAGCCGCGCTTGATCGAATCGCAGCTGCGCGAAAGGCGGTTCTCGGAGAAATCGCTTTCGGTCAAACCGATAACACGCGAATAGAAATCATTGATCTGCATCCAGACATCGCTGGATATCAGCGGCCTCAAGGCGCGGGCATTCTCGCGCGCGGCGCGGACACAGGACTGGATCGAGCTGGGATTGTCCAACCAGGTCACATAATAATTGATGACGTTCTGCGCGGTCGGCTCGGAGAATTTCTTGGCGAAATTTTCCTGATCCGAATAAAGCGCCACGATCCACGCCCAGCTATTATTGGGGTTGCCGCTGCGTTGGAACGAGGTCTGCGCCTCAAGAATGCGGGCGAGGCTTTCTGCGCGTTCGAGATAGCGGGCAAGCCAGAAATAGCATTCGGCATGGCGCGAAAGGAGATTGCTGGTCATGCGCTGTCTCCCTTAAGAACCCACGTATCCTTCGTACCGCCGCCTTGCGAGGAATTGACAACGATCGAGCCTTTCGGCAGCGCAACGCGCGTCAGTCCACCCGGCAGAACCCATGTTTCCTCGCCGGTAATGGCGAACGGCCGCAAATCAACATGCCGGGGCTCGACGCCAGTTTCGACCAGGGTCGGCGATACGGACAGATTGATCATCGGTTGCGCAATATATTCCTCCGGCTTCTTCTTCAACCGCGCACGACACTCCTCAAGCTCGGTCTTGGTCGCCTTCGGGCCCACGCAAATGCCATAGCCGCCGGATTCACCGACAGGCTTCACAACCAGCTTCTCGATATTGTCGAGCGTATAGGCCAGAGCGGAGGGTTCGCGGCAGATATGGGTCTCGACATTTGGCAGGATCGGCTCCTCATCGAGATAGTAGCGTATCATGCGCGGGACATAGGCATAGACGGCCTTGTCATCGGCGATCCCCGTGCCGACAGCGTTCGCTAGCGTGACATTGCCCTTGCGGACGGCGCGCATCAGTCCGGGCACTCCGAGCATGCTGTCCTTGTTGAACACCTCAGGATCGAGAAAATCGTCGTTAAGCCGCCGGTAGATCACATGGACCGGTCGCGGCCCCGCCACTGTTTTCATGAACACGCGATCATCCTCGATAAAAAGATCGCGCCCCTCTACAAGCGGAACCCCCATTTCGCGGGCGAGAAAGATATGCTCGAAATAGGCTGAATTGAACACGCCGGGCGACAGCAGCACGATCTGCGCATCGGTCAGCACGGGCGGGGCGACCTCGCCAAGCTTCGTAGCAAGCTGGACGCCGTAATCCGAAACCGGCTCGATATCGAAGCCGTCCATCAGATCCGGGAAGGCGCGCTGCATCATATGTCGGTTCTCAACGACATATGACACGCCCGAGGGCGTGCGGCTGTTGTCTTCCAGAACAAAGAATTCGCCGTGATTGTCGCGGATCAGGTCGGTGCCGGAAATATGGACGTAAGTTCCGGCGGGCGGATCGTAATCTACCATCGCCTCCTGGAAATTACTGTTGCCCAGAACCAGCTCTTGGGGGATCGTGCCATCATTGAGAATGTGACCGTCGTGGTAAACATCCCAAATGAACATGTTGAGCGCCTTGACGCGCTGCCTGATCCCTGTTTCCAGATGGCGCCAATCCTTCGCCGAAATCGTACGGGGAATAACGTCGAATGGGAGGATGCGGTCGATCGCAGTACGATCCGTATAGACCGTAAATGTAATGCCCAGCATCTGCAATTCACGTTCGGCGTCCTTTGCCCGGGCATCAAGATCGCTGGCTTCGAACTGTTGTAGACGGTTCCAGAGCCTTGTAAGAAGCGGGTCCGGCATCGCGCCATTGCTCAGCAATTCGCAAAAAGACGGTTCAGGATCATACGTATCAAGCAGTGCTTTGATACCTGAATTGCGGAATGCTGTAACTGTTGCCATTCGCCTCTCTCAAACTCGCCGTTTTGATTATGTACGCGCCAAGAACGTAAAGTTTTATATTTTAAATTAACTTAGCATAAAGATCTAACCTTCGGAACGGTCAATACCCGCTTAAATCTTAGGCAAAGCCAATTGCAATTGGCAAAGACACGTAATGTGATTTGCCACATGTCGGTCAATGATTTTCACCTTTAATAGGGCTGAAACGAAAAAAATCTCTTTCGCTTGCAGCAGGAGTTTCGATGCCTGAACGAAAAATGTTCAGCCATTTGCACTTTATCGCGGCACTTCCCAATTCAAAAAAACGATTGGCTACAGGATTACGAAGATGCAGACATTCGAAGTTGGCGGGCTGAAGGTCGCCTATATTGATGAAGGCAGCGGACCTCCGGTCATATTTGCGCATTGTTCGAGCGCATCTCACCGGATGTGGCGGCCGCTGATCGAAAAGCTTAAATCCCGCCACCGGATCATTGCGCCGGACCTGATCGGCTATGGCGCGACAGACCGCTGGCCGGAAGGCAAGCCGTTTGAATTTTCCGCAGACAGTCAGATTCTGGTCGAGCTAGCGAAAATGGCCGGCGAGCCTGCGCATTTCGTTGGCCATTCCTATGGCGGAGCGGTCAGTCTGCAGGCCGTTATGCAGATGGAGGCCGAGCCGCGCGGCATGACGCTGTACGAGCCTGTCGCCTTCCCCATCCTGCCCGCAACGGGGCGGCAAAAGGTTTTCAACCGGATGGTCGATTTCGTGAGCAAGATCGAAGCCGCCGCGGCGCGAGGCGATCATGAAGAGGTTGCTCGCCTTTATATGGGCTTCTGGATCGGCCGGTTACGCTGGTGGCTGACGCCGCGCAAGCTGAAGGACCGGGTGCTGGAAACGGTGGACAAGGTGGCGATGGAGTTCGGTGCGATCAGGGATGCCGAGCAGCCTGATCTCGACAAGGCGCGCAAACTGAGCGCATCGGTCCTGATGGCATATGGCGCGAAAACGCGCCCGATCGCGATCGATGTGATCAAAGCGCTGAATGAGGTCCTGCCGAATTCGCGCATCGTGCGCTTGGCAGGCGCAAGTCACATGGGCCCTATGACTCACCCCGACAAGGTCAACGCCATAATCGAGGCGCATATAGCTGAGTGTTTGGAAGCATCGGCGCACGGCGCAAAGCACGAAACCGTCGAAGCTTGACCGTCGGCCATGGCGAAGCGCTTGCACGAACCGAAGACACCCGGACAAGTGCACAGCGCTTCTCCGGGATGACGTCAAGGCCGGATTCGATCTACCTTGAATGGCGATCCGGCGGAAAGTGCTATTTTTTCTGGGCGCTCTTCATCCGGACCCATTGGCCGTTGATCTTCTCATCGCCAATCACGTTCAGAACCAATTCGGCAAATTCGTTGGGATCGGCCAAAACGCTCTCATCCGCCTCTGCAGTCGCGATTTTTTGCGTCATGTCTTCGGAGCGCTCGGCAAACATAGCCGTATCATAACGCCCGGACATGATTGTCACGATGCGGATGCCTTCATTAACGAGGTCGCGCGCCAGCGGACGCGTCAGGGCCAGAACGCCGCCTTCGGAGGCCGCATAGGCGCTTTGCCCTTCATGGCCGTCTTCGGCTGCGAGCGACGCAGAATTGATGATCACGCCGCGGAAACCGCCATCGAGCGCCGGAAGCGTCATCATAGCAGCGGCGGATTTGGTCGCCATGTAGAAGGTGCCGGTCAGATTGACCTGAAGCAGGCGCTCGAAACTGGGAATGTCATGCAGCTTGATCTGGCCGGTATCGGCGTCGCGCCAGACAGCGGGCTGGTCGCTCGCAATGCCCGCGCAATTGACGAGAATGCGCTCGACGCCATTTTCCTCGCGCGCAAAATCCAGCGCGGTATCGACCGTGATCTCGCTGGATATTTCTAGATGGCGGTAGATTGCGCCGATCTTGCGGGCGAGCGCCTCGCCTTCTTCCCGATACATGTCAAGAATGGCAACCTTGCAGCCTGCATTGGCAAGCTTTTCGGCGGCGGCGGCTCCGAGACCTT
>JAHQVI010000204.1 GCA_019634405.1 Hyphomicrobiales bacterium | reverse complement strand
TATTGACGGCAGTACCGAGCAGATGACCGTTCGGCTGATGAACCGGGCGAATGAAGAGCTTTACAGGACGGTTCTTGATCCCAAAGCCGTATAAGGAACCAGACTGGCGATTCTGATACTGGCGCGGCTCGACTAGGGGCTGCGCCAGTGACAATTTGAGCGCTCTCGATGCGGCAATTGGTTGCCCCCGGTTTCCTTTGAGCCGAGGCGTATAAAACTTGGAATGTCGCACGCATTCGCCTATCTGCTTTTCTAAGGCAAAAAAAGGCGATCCCATATGACCGACCAGCTTCCCCCGTCTGATGACGAAGCCAATCGTTTCAGCCGCCGTTTGCGCAGATATACGCAGGTCGGCACGAATGTCGGCGGGGTCGCAGCCGGAATGGCGACGCGTTATGTCCTTGGCATGGCGGGCGGGCGCGAGAAAAATGCCGCCGCACTGGCCGAAGCGCTGGGCGGCATGAAAGGCCCGCTGATGAAGGTGGCGCAGCTTCTCTCGACAATCCCGGATGCGCTGCCGCCCGAATATGCGGAGGAATTGTCGAAACTCCAGGCCGCAGCGCCTCCAATGGGCTGGGTGTTCGTCAAGCGGCGCATGGCGGCCGAACTCGGGGCGGAGTGGCAGGACAAATTCGGCTCTTTCGAGCGCGAGTCGGCCGCGTCTGCTTCGCTTGGGCAGGTTCACCGCGCTTTTGCCCCTGATGGATCGCCGCTTGCCTGCAAGCTGCAATATCCGGATATGGAATCGGCGGTCGAGGCGGATATGAACCAGCTTCGCATGGTGCTCGCCGTGCAGCGCCGCATCGAGCCGGCCGTCGACACCTCGGAAATTCCCGATGAGATAGGCGCACGCCTGCGCGAGGAGCTGGATTATCGCCAGGAAGCGCAGCACATGGCGCTTTACAAGACGATTTTCGAGGCCGAGCCATCGATCCGCGTGCCCGGCGTCCGGCATGAGCTTTCAACGCGGCGGCTGCTGACGATGGACTGGATGGAAGGCGGCCGTCTGCTGGACTTCAAGACCCGCGAGCAGGATGAGCGCAATATCATTACCGCAGCGCTCTTTAAGGCGTGGTGGTATCCATTCAGCCATTGCGGCGTCATTCACGGCGACCCGCATCTGGGCAATTACACAATCTTCGAGGAGAATGGCCGCGCGGCTGGCATAAACCTTTTGGATTATGGCTGTGTGCGCACCTTTGCGCCGCGTTTCGTGCAAGGCGTGATCGATCTCTATCACGGCCTGTTGCGCGACGATCGTGAGCTGATTGTCCATGCCTATGAAACTTGGGGCTTCAACAATCTGTCGAATGATCTTATCGAGGTTCTCAATCTTTGGGCGCGGTTCATCTATGGTCCGCTACTCGACGACCGCGTTCGCAGAATCGCGGAAGGCGTGCCGCCAAGCCAGTATGGCCGCAAGGAGGCCTTCGCCGTCAAACGCGGTCTGAAGGAAAAAGGGCCGGTGAAAGTGCCCCGCGAATTTGTATTCATGGACCGCGCGGCGATCGGGCTGGGAGCGGTGTTCCTCCATCTGGATGCGGAGATGAACTTTTACCGGCTGTTTAACGAAACCATCGAGGATTTTGATATCGGCCTGCTCGAAGCGCGCCAGAAACAGACGTTTGAAGCGACCGGCGTGCCATTGCCGATGGGACGATCATGATTGTCAGGATCGTATTTGCCGCAATGATCACTCTGATGATGTGTGGCCGCGTTGTTGCCGGCGGGCCGCCGCCTGCCGGGGAGAACGAGATGTGCGGGGGGATTGCCGCAATACCATGCACGGCCGGTTTATGGTGCGATCCGGAGCCGGGTGCATGTGGCCAGCCCAATGCGGCCGGAACATGCATCGAGGTTCGGCCATTCTGCACGCGGGAATATCAGCCGGTATGCAGTTGCAGCGGGACGACTTACGGCAATGATTGCGATCGCAGGGCGAACCGGGCTGCGCTGAACCATCCTGGCGAGTGCCGCTAGAACAACGGACCGAAAAGTGGGAACCGGTTTTCGGATAAATCCGATGCTTGAGCAAAAGACCATCGGACCGAAACGGAGACGCCGGTTTCAGGCTTCAAAACCTCGCGCTCTTATCAGGACCAGCGCCGGTTGGACCACATCCATTGATCGGGATTGGCGCGCACCCACTCCTCGAATTTTGCCTGCAGCGCGGTAAGCGCGGCCTCGATATCGGCATTCGGATCATCCGTCCACTGGATCTTGATCTCTTCGACCATCACCTTAAAGCGGGATTCCTTGCCGACGCGAATGCAGCGGCCGGCCCAAAGGCGCGTTCCCGTCCTGCGCGCCAGCATGACCGGCACAACGTTAGAGCCAGCCGGCTTGCCGAAGAACGGCACCTTGACACCCTTATTCTCATACCGGTCGGCCAGAAAGCCGAGCCGTCCGCCCTGTCGGACATAGCTTGCGATCATCCGCGCGGTATCGTGGCCCACCTGTACGCCTTTCAGCTTGCCGCGGGCAAACATGCCGCCGGGGTAAAGCTGCTTGCGCTGCTCGCGCAGGTAAAGGTCGATCAGCGGATTGTCGACAAGCCGGTAGACGGCGGCGGGTTTGGCCTTCGCCTGTGTCATCGGCCACATGGCCAGCTCCCAGTTGCCCATATGAAGCGAGCAGGTGATCGCGGGGCCAAGCTTGCCGTAATAGCGATTCATCAATTCGGGATTTTCCAGCTCGATGCGTTCCGGCTCCTGCAAGATCCGGTCGAGCAGCATCGTTTCGGCCATGACGCGTCCAAGATTGCCCCACATCCGCATTGCAATCTGTTCGCGCTCCTCCTCCGGCATGTCAGGATAGGCGATGGCGAGATTGTCGAGCGCTCGCCTGTGGCGTCGGCCATAGGGGGCAAGAAGCAGCCAGGCCTTCGCCGAAGCTTCGCGGGCCATATCCAGCGGCAGCAATCGGACGAGCCCGATAACGCCACGCAGAAGGGCGTATTCGAGCATGTAGCGGATGTTCAGAAGCACGGACATTGCGGAATGGATGCTCGGGATGTTGTACGGCAAGCCGTTTGATGGAAGGATCTGATGCGCCCGGGATGAACGCGGAAGACAGGCATGCTGCGGTCGTTTCCCAAGCATGCCTGTCTTATAGCGCGCGCCGCGCCTCCGCAATGGTTTCGGTGTGCGCCTATTGGTTGATTGTGGACATTCCCTGACGCATTGCCGCACGGCGAAGCGGTCCGGGGACCCCGAGAGCGCCCAGTCCCAGAGCGCGGGCAAGCTGGAATATCGGCAGGTTCGAGATCAGCGTACGATTCAGCAGATCGGCGGCGTTGGTACGAAGCCAGACGTCCCTTGCGCGGCGGCGCTCATAGTTTGCAAGAACAGCGCGCGCGCCGGGATCATCGGCGCCAGCAACGCAATCGGCAAGGTCGGCAGCGTCGCGAAAGCCGAGATTGAGGCCCTGCGCGCCGATTGGCGGCATGACGTGTCCCGCCTCGCCGACAAGGGCCATACGGTGTGCGGTCAGCCTTCGGGCGATGAGGCCGGAGAGCGGAAAGACGGCCCGCGGACCGGCGGAGATAAACCTGCCATTGACACGGCCTGCTCTTGCGGTCAGCGCGGTCAGGAAATCGGTCTCGTTCAACCCCTGTAATTCGCGCGCGCGTTCAGGCGTTTCGACCCATACGAGACTGGAGGCGTCACCGGGAAGGGGGACAAGCGTGAGCGGGCCGCTAGCGCCGTGAAATTCCGTACAGGCATCGCGATGCGGGCGTTCATGCTGGAGATTGCAGACAAGCGCGGCCTGATTATACGACCATTGCCGCACGGCTATATCTCGGTTTTTACGGCAGAACGAGTTGCGCCCGTCCGCGCCGACAAGCAGCCGCGTCAAATATTCGCGCCCGTCGGCGAGGCGTAAACGGATCGCGCCGCCATTCTCTTCGTCGGTCATCGCGATGACGCCGTCCGAGGGGACGAATTGTCCGCCGAGCGCTTCCATTAGGCCAGCCGTCAGAATCGCATTCGGAATGTTCCAGCCAAAGCTGTCCTCGCCGATTTCGCTGGCGGAAAACATCATGTCCGGGGCGCGAAACAAGCGCCCGGTGCGGTCGATCAGCCTCAGCGTTTTCAGGGGGGCTGCGTGCGGAGCAAGACTATCCCAGAGGCCGAGAGTTTTCTCCAGAAAGCGGATCGACCCGTGAAGCAGCGCTGTTGTTCGGCGATCAACGCTCTCCGCCCCGGGCGCGGGGCCGGTACAGATCGCGTTGAGGCCAGCCTTGCGAAGCGCCAGCGTTGCGGCCATGCCTGCCGGGCCGGCTCCGGCTATGACGGCGTCAACGATTCGATTGTCCGTTTGCAGCTGCATAGGTGCAATTTGATCATGTTTTGCATGCGGAACAAGTAGGCGGGATCAAATGTCCTATATCCGTCTTACCGGAAGATCAGTTGACCTTGTTGCAGGAGAGGTAAGGGCCGTTCACGCCGTCCACCAACTCGCAATAGCTGTTGCTGCACGGACCGTTTCTGACGTTGGAATGCCGGTTTTGCGCAGGCAGCTCGCGTTTGCGAAGCAGCGTTGAGGCGAGATGGTAGTAGCGCTGGGCGGTCTTTTCGTTTCCCTTGATGCCAAGAATGCCCTTCTCGCGCAGGAACTCAGGATCGTAGGTTTTGGCGAGTCCCATATAGATATCTGCCATTTCGAGGTGATTGCGCAGATATTCGAACATCAGCCGCGCCGCGACGATATCCCCATTATCAAGAAGGTTGTAGGCGCGATCGATCAGCCCATCGCCCGCTTCGAATGAGAGGCTGGTTCTTAAAAGCGCGTCTTTTTTTGGAGCAGGAGCCGCTTGGGGCTGCGTTTCGGCTATTTGCGCGGCGGCCAGATGCGGACTTGGCGAAGCGACTGTTGCGGGCAGAGCGCAAGCGTTCAACAGGTCGATCAGATCTGCTGCGAGCACTGCATATGAAACCCCTGACGCTTTCTTGTGGATAGACGTGCTGACGCCCACAACGGCGCCGTCCGGATTGATCAGCGGCCCGCCGCTATATCCCGGAATAATCGGCGTCTGGTGCTGCAGTTGATTACGAAACCAGCGATTCGTCAGGACGCGCGAAACATAGCCCTTGAGGACAGACGGCGCGAAGAACATCGGGTCGCCAAATGAGGCTGTGCCGATGGCGTCCTGAATGTCAGCGGCTGCGGGATAGCCGATTGCGAACAGTTCCTGCGCCAGACCTGGATATTGTCCATCAAGCGCAAGCGGTTGGCCGGGAAGATCGTCGAGCGCCTGGATGAGCGCCAGGTCCTTCTGGGGATAGCTGGCGACGATATGCGCCGGTATGCTGCGGACCTTTCCGTCAGGGTCCGTCATGCCGATCTGGAAGGTTACGCCGTCCTGAATGACGTGGTGATTGGTTGCGATAACGCGGGCGCCGCTGACAAGAAAAGCGCTTCCGCCGAGGATCGATCCGTCGCTTGTTTCAACAAGCACCCGGTAAACCTGACGCGCCGCCTTTTCAACAGCAAGCTGAGCTCCGCTATTGTTGCTTGCTGCAATCGAAGTATTTTCCGAGATTCCCAGCTGTAAAAATAACAGAATGACAAGAGTAATTTTCATCTTTACTAAGTGGAAGTTCTTATGTAAAGGCATCAGTTCACTTTTACTCCAAAGGTACATCTATTAAACATCATGCTTTATTAAGACGCCTTCAAACAGAAACATTACAATCGCCCACGTTAATATATGACACCAAAACATGGCATTTTTCAATCATAATTAAGGAAGTTTAAGCCAAGGCGAAGTTGTTTGGAAGCCGGATTCTGTAAGTATTTGTGGGTATTCATGAGATGATCCTTTGCGTTTACCGTCTCTGCTGCTGTCTCGAGCGCTGAATAAGAAGCGTCCGCGCTTGCGATAGCGCCCTGTCTGCGGCGAGCCAGATTTGACGTTCGTCTTCAGCTTTAACGTAGTCGAAAAACAGCTTCGATGAGACGAAGCCAATTATCAGTAAGAGGATTGTTGCAAGACTGGCGCTCATGAAAAATGCCTGGGTGGTTGCGCCTGTCGGATTGCGGTTGGCCAGCCACATGACGATGGCGGCTATAAGCGGTAGCGGCACCAGTAAGCCGGTCAGCGCCACCTTCCACCCGGCAGTCCGTTTGCGGATATAATCGAGATTGTCGACGAGCCTGGCTATCGCGCCTGTCGTCCGGTTTTCAAGATAGATGCAGTGGCCATAGGGGGACTTCGCCTGCGCAGCCCACACGGCCGTAATAGCGTGGCCGTTCCGCACGCCCATCGCCGCGCCGATCAGCAGGATCTCGATCTCGCGCCCGTCGCGCTGGCGCAGATAGAAGCGTTGATTATAGCGGCTCGAAGCTGCATTTTTGACCGCAGACTTGCTGCCGCGATATCTGCCCGATTTCCGTTCAGATTCTTCCTGCGGCCATACCTGCAAACCTGTTACGACCCCCGTTGCCGCCCAAGCAAAAAATTTACTCATAGTCAGCCTACCGAATATCGCATGGTTTACCTTCCGCGCCCTGGAATGTCCCTCTCTGTGGCAAACGTCCGGATTCGCCGCACCACATTTTCACTCAAGTCTGCTTGGTTAGGATTGGCGAGGCGAACAGACGAGATGAGAACCGCCACTGCCCTGTTCTAATTCCGAAATTGCATCGAGCGCAACACGGTTCGTGTGCATGTGATCGACATAAAACACCACGGCACCTCAAATTCGGCACGTGACGTCACATTTCGGGGTTGACGGGTGATAAAGTGGGCGCTAATACATGCCACATCTTTGGTAGGCCGTAGTGTCCTGCGCCACATGGCGTGTGCTAGTCCTATACGCTGCCGAGAGATTAG
>JAHQVI010000203.1 GCA_019634405.1 Hyphomicrobiales bacterium | reverse complement strand
GGCTTTCGTCGCCGGTCGCGTTGATCGATTTCTGGTTCAGGATCGCGTCAAGCGCAACGGCGGTCTTGCCGGTCTGACGGTCGCCGATGATCAGCTCGCGCTGGCCGCGTCCAATCGGGATCAGCGCGTCGATCGCCTTGATGCCGGTCTGCATTGGTTCGTGCACGGATTTGCGCGGCAGGATGCCCGGAGCCTTGATGTCGACCCGCTGAAGATCGGAGGATTCGATCGGCCCGCGGCCGTTGATCGGGTTGCCGAGGCCATCAACAACGCGGCCAAGAAGCCCCTTGCCGACGGGCACTTCAACAATGGCGCCAGTCCGCTTGACGGTGTCGCCTTCCTTAATTCCACGGTCGTCGCCGAATACCACAATACCGACATTGTCGACTTCCAGGTTCAGCGCCATTCCCTTGACGCCGCCCGGGAACTCGACCATCTCGCCGGCCTGGACATTGTCGAGGCCATAGACACGAGCGATACCGTCACCAATGGAAAGAACCTGTCCGATTTCGGAAACTTCCGCTTCCTGGCCGAAATTCTTGATCTGGTCCTTGAGAATAGACGAAATTTCAGATGGTCGGATTTCCATCAGCCGGCCTCTTTCATTGCAAATTTGAGATTGTTTAATTTCGTGCGGATCGAGCTATCGACCATGCGGCTGCCGATCTTGACGACAAGTCCGCCGATCAGCGAGGGGTCGACATGTGCGTCGAGGTCGATATTTCGTCCGGTCTTGGCTTTAAGCGTCGCGCGCAGTTCATCAGCCTGATCGTCCGAGAGCGGAACTGCGCTCGTGACTTCCGCCGTAATTTCGTTGCGATGGTCTGCAAGGAGTTTGCGGAATGCTTTGGCGATGTCGGACAGCACGAACAGCCGGCGGTTTCTGGCCAGCAATTTCAGGAAGTTGCCGGTCAGTACGGAGATCTCGGCCTGCTTGACGATTTCATCCACGGCAGCGCTCTGGTCGCTGGTGGAGAAGACCGGGCTCAGCACCAGACGCGCCAGATCCTCGCTCTCACGCAGAAGCGCTTCCAATCCCCTCAATTCCTCGGCGGTCGTATCGAGCGCATCGCTCTCACGCGCCAGATCGAAGAGCGCCGTCGCATAACGCCCCGCAATTCCTGCTACAAGTGTCGTTCCACCAGCCACTTAGCGTTCTTTCCTAGAGTTCCCTGCGCTCGGGAAGCATTGAGCAACTTTACGCAAGCTTAAAACCGTCCCCAGCAAATTTTGCCGGACGGTCAATTTTCGGAAGAGTTGAGCGTTCTCTATCACAGCCCTTACGCCACATGCAACTAACACGCACGCAGAATTCAATGCGGCGGATTGGCTCGGGGAAAAGTAGTTAATTCAAAGGCTATCTGAGCATTGAGGTCAGACCGCGTCATGATTGCATCGCGTTAAGATGTACACTTACAAAAAGCTGTATGGGTCCACATCCACGCTCAGGCGTAAACTTCCCTTCGCTGCAGGGGCGTGATCGAGCCAGTGCCGGAGATAGGCTTGCAGATCCGCGTCGCGCGCGGCCTTGACCAGCAACCGGTAGCGGAAGCGTCCCCGGATCAGGGCGAGCGGGGCTTCAGCGGGGCCGAGTACGGCAATTTTCGATGAACGCGGGGCGGCGACGACAAGCTGTCTGGCGAAGTGCTCGGCGTCAGGCTTGTTCTTGGCGGACACGATCAGCGCGGCGAGCCGGCCGAATGGCGGGATGCCTGCTTCCTGACGCGCCGCAATTTCCTGCTCGATGAAACTGTCCCGGTCATTGGCGATGATGGCCTTCATCACGGGATGTTCAGGCAGATGCGTCTGGATCAGGCCGCGCCCCTCAACGCCATCTTCGCGGCCCGCGCGGCCTGTTACCTGCGAGATAAGCTGGAATGTGCGCTCGCTCGCGCGCGGATCGCCGGTCGCAAGGCTGAGATCGCCATCGACGACGCCCACAGTCGCAAGATGCGGGAAATGATGGCCCTTGGCGACAAGCTGCGTACCGATAATGATCGGCGCATCGCCGCGCGCGACCTTCTCGATAATTTCACGCAGAGCCTTAATGCCTGGAATCAGGTCGCTCGACAAAATCGCCGTTTCAACGCCCGGAAAGCGTTCGGCGACCTCCTCCGCCACGCGTTCGACACCGGGTCCGCAGGGTACGAGCGAATCCTCGGCGGAGCATTTCGGGCACGTTTTGGGCGCGGGCAGGGTAAAGCCGCAATGATGGCAGATAAGCTGTTGGCGGAAGCGGTGTTCGACCAGGCTGGCCGAACATTGCGGGCATTCGATGCGATGGCCGCAGCTCCGGCACAGCGTCAGCGGGGCGTAGCCGCGGCGGTTCAGGAACAGGAGCGACTGCTGCCCGCGCGCCAGCGTCTCCGTTATCGCCTGTACCAGGGGCGGGCTGAGCCACTGCCCGCGGTCCGGCGGGGTCATCCGCAGGTCGATGGCGGAGACTTCCGGCAATTGTGCGCCCGCAAAGCGTTGCGGCAGAATGAGATGCGCATACCGGCCTTGCCTGGCGTTGACCGCGGTTTCCAGCGAGGGCGTCGCCGAACACAGCGCAACCGCGGCCCCGGTCAGCGAGGCGCGGACGACGGCCATGTCGCGTCCCTGATAGGAAACGCGGTCCTCCTGCTTGAAGGCGTTGTCATGTTCCTCGTCGACGATGATCAGTCCAAGATTCGAGAAGGGTAGAAACAGGGCCGAGCGCGCGCCCGCCACGACCTGCGCCTCGCCCTCGGCGACCGTTCGCCAGATTCGCGCCCGTTCGCCGCCGGCAATCGCGGAATGCCATTCCTGCGGGCGGCAACCGAAACGCCCCTCGAAGCGGTTGAGAAACTGGTTGGTGAGCGCGATTTCCGGCAGCATGATCAGCGCTTGCTTGCCCTGCCGGATGCATTCGGCGACGGCCTCGAAATAGACTTCCGTCTTGCCCGAGCCGGTGACGCCATCGAGCAGCGCCACAGAAAACTTGCCATCGGCAATTCTCTGTTTGAGGGCATCGGCGGCGTAAGCCTGCGGTTCGGAAAGATCGGGCGGTGCGAAGTCCGGCTGTGGCGGTTTCGGCTTCCAGCGTGGCAGCTCGACACGGATGAAGGTGCCCGCTTTGGCGAGTCCGTCAATCACCCCGTAGCTGACGCCGGCCGTGTCGGCGAGCGCCGCTTTCGCCCAGACTTTACCGCCCTCCGCCGCTTCGATGGCCTTCCTGCGCTCCGCCGTCATGCGCGTCGGTGGCGGCCCGGCCAGCTTGAAGCCCCAGCGCGGCGTATCCGGCGAGAACACATCGCCCGCGCTCATCATCATCTTGAGGACCATGCCCCTGGGCGACAACGTGTAGCGCGCGACCCATTCGGCGAAGCGCCGCGCGTGATCGGGCAAGGGCGGTAGCTCGAAACGCTCGATGATTGCTTTCAGCTTCTTCGGATCCACCGCCCGGGCGTCGGGATCGCGTTCCCAGACGACGCCGATCTCCTTTCGCGGCCCGATCGGCACAAGCACGAAATCGCCCGGGGCCAGACTGTCCGCCTCCGGGAGGAGATAATCGTAGGTTTTGTCGAGCGCAAGCGGCAGCAGAACCGGCACGGTGGATAGTCGCGCCTCCTGCTCAGGTTTTTCGTCAAGGCTGAATAGGCTGTTCATTTGTCCACGATCTAGCGCCGAGTAAAAGCAAGTAGAATCATCCAGATTATGAACGTACCAAGAACGGTCAGGCCGATCACCACAATTTGCGGCGTTAGCGCTTCATAGCGTTCGAAAAATTCGGACCCCCTGCGCGAGTTTCTAAAGATGAAAGGGGCGGCAGTCTGGGCTAAGGCAATACCGCCTGCAACAGACAGCACCAGTCGAAGCATCCCGCCCATTGCGCTGCGGCGGCGCGGCGCATTGTGAGTATTATGCATACTCATGGTCTGCGTCGGGGCGGATGCTTTCCGTCCTCCTCGAAATCCGAAAATCTGCAGGATCAACGCCACTGCAACGCCGCTTATAATGGATATTATGAGTTCTCTTAACATGGGTGTCTTTCGGCTGGACCCGGCACGGATTTCACGATGGATAGATGATCATTCATTAAAATGTAGCAACGCCGCGGCGAAGTCTCCGATTTTGAAAACGGGGTGGTTGCGGACAGTTCGGACCGGAGTTGAGTGTTGCCCGAGCAGGTTGACGAAGAGAGGTTGCCGCTATTCGTTTACGGGACATTGAAGCGCGCATCGCGCGCGCCCTTTGCGCAGCGTCTTGCCATGGAAAGCCGCTATATCGGCCGCGGAACCGTAAGGGGCAAGCTTTATTCGCTCGGCAGCTATCCAGGTCTCGTCAGAGATCCGGCTGCGCAGTTCAATGTTCATGGCGAGGTCGTGCGGCTCAAAACGCCCAGAAGCTTTGTCTGGCTCGATAATTATGAGGGGTGCGGGCCAGGGTGGCCGCAACCGCATGAATATGAGCGCATCGTGCTACAGGTCCATTTGCAGAAGGGCGAAAAGATCGCTTGCTGGGCCTATATATTCAAAGGAAAAGTAACGTCGTTCCGTTGGATTCCATCGGGGCGGTTCATCCAGCCTTAGGATATTTTCTATTGTTTGCTTGACGGTCCGGTCCCTGCCCTAAAACGGACGCCCTTAAACATATTCAAGGTAACGGTGGACACTTCCATCCATCAAAAGCTATGAATAGGCCGCTGCGCCACGAGCAGCACTAGACCTTGTGACGCTGTCGGAGTTCTCATGCCAACGCAGCTTTTTTACGACTTTCTCAAAACATCACTGGAAACCAACGTACGGATCGCGGAAAATCTGTCTGCTTTTATGAAATCGCAGCAAGGGACGTTGATGAGAGAGGCCGATGGCGCGCCGCAGGCAACCCCTGCCGAAAATGGTGATTCTTCAAATGCGGCAACGGCCAGGACAAAAGTCGATCGCTGGGTTTACGGGTTCGGTGCGGGAAAGGCGGACGGCTCCGCCAAGTTGCGCGAGCTTCTGGGCGGCAAAGGCGCGAATCTCGCCGAGATGTCCAATCTCGGATTGCCTGTTCCCCCCGGTTTTACCATTTCAACTGAAATGTGCGAGATCTACAATGAGCGCGGGTGTTCTTTCCCGGATTCGCTGACGGTCGAGATCGACGCGGCGATTGCTGAAGTCGGACGTCATGTCGGCGCCGTGTTCGGGGATGCTCAGAACCCGCTTCTGGTGTCGGTTCGCTCCGGCGCACGGGTATCCATGCCGGGTATGATGGATACGGTCCTCAATCTCGGCCTGAATGACGAAACGGCGCACGGACTGGCGGCGCAATCGGGCGACGAACGGTTCGCCTATGATTCCTATCGCCGCTTCATCCAGATGTATTCCGATGTGGTTCTCGGGATTGACCATCACATTTTTGAGGAGATCCTCGACAATCTCAAACATTCGATGGGCATCCAGCTCGATACGGATCTGACGGCCGAGGACTGGCGGCAGATCGTCGAAGAATACAAGGAAGCCGTCGAGCGGGAAACCGGACGCGCTTTTCCGCAGAGCGTGAAAGAGCAGCTCTGGGGCGCAATCGCAGCCGTATTCGATAGCTGGAAAACGGCGCGTGCGGTGACGTACCGCAAACTTCATGAGATCCCCGAGCAATGGGGAACGGCGGTCAATGTTCAGGCCATGGTGTTCGGCAATCGCGGCGAGACAAGCGCCACGGGCGTTGCGTTCACACGCAACCCGTCAACGGGCGCGAACGAAATCTACGGTGAATTTCTGGTCAATGCGCAAGGCGAGGATGTCGTTGCCGGCATACGTACGCCGCAGAGTTTGACGGAGGCGGCGCGTCTGGCGGGCGGCGACAGCAAGCCTTCGCTGGAAGCTCTGATGCCGGGTTCGTTTGCCGAGCTTTGCGATACGTTCCGGAAACTTGAAAAACATTACCGGGACATGCAGGACGTCGAATTCACCATTCAGGAAGGCAAGCTCTGGATGCTGCAAACCCGCTCCGGCAAGCGGACCAGCAAGGCGGCGCTGAAGATTGCCGTCGATATGGCGGGCGAAGGGCTCATAAGCCGTGAGGAGGCGATCATGCGGATCGATCCCATGCAACTCGACCAGCTCCTGCATCCGACGCTCGATCCGGCCAGCAAAAAAAACGTGTTGGCGACCGGGCTGCCTGCGTCTCCGGGCGCGGCGACCGGCGAAATCGTCTTCGACGCCGACAAGGCGGAAGCGCTGAAGAACCAGTCGCGCAAGGTGATCCTCGTGCGCACCGAAACCAGCCCGGAAGATATTCATGGCATGCACGCAGCCGCCGGAATTCTGACGGCGCGCGGCGGCATGACCTCACATGCCGCGGTCGTCGCGCGCGGCATGGGGCGGCCATGCATTTCCGGCGCCAGCGCGATCCGGATCGATATGAATGCGCGCACGATGACGATCGGCGATCGCGTCCTGACCGAAGGCGAGATCATTACGCTTGACGGAACCAAGGGCGACGTGATCGAAGGCGAAATCGCCACGATCCAGCCTGAGCTTTCCAGTGACTTTTCTCAGCTCATGGCGTGGGCCGACGAGGTTCGGCGCATGAAGGTTCGCTCCAATGCCGAAACGCCCGCCGATGTACGCCAGGCGCGGGAATTCGGCGCGGAGGGGATCGGCCTGTGCCGGACCGAGCACATGTTCTTCGATGATGAGCGCGTGCTGGCCATGCGTGAGATGATCCTCGCTACGGACGAATCTGGACGCCGCGCCGCCCTGGCGAAGCTGCTGCCGATGCAGAGGCAGGATTTCAGCGAAATTTTCGAAGCAATGTCCGGCCTGCCGGTGACGATTCGCCTGCTCGATCCGCCGTTGCACGAATTTCTTCCGGTTGGCGAGGAGGAAATTGCGGAAGTTGCACGCGCGCTCGGCCATGATGTCAGCCGGATCACGCATCGGCTTGCCCTGTTGAGAGAATTCAATCCCATGCTGGGCCATCGCGGCTGCCGGCTCGCCATTACCTACCCTGAAGTGACGGAAATGCAGGCGCGGGCGATATTCGAGGCGGCAATCGAAGCAGGCAGGAAAACCGGGCAACCGGTCAGCCTGGAAATCATGATCCCGCTTGTGGGCATCAAGAAAGAGTTCGACCTTCTCAAGGAGGTGATCGACAGGATGGCCACGCAGATCTTTGACGAAACAGGCACGACCCTGAGCTATCAGGTCGGCACGATGATCGAACTGCCGCGCGCGGCCCTGCTTGCCGGCGAAATTGCCCAGTCGGCGGAATTTTTCTCCTTCGGTACCAACGATCTGACGCAGACCACATTCGGCATCAGCCGCGATGACGCAGGCTCGTTCCTCGGCGAAT
>JAHQVI010000202.1 GCA_019634405.1 Hyphomicrobiales bacterium | reverse complement strand
TACCGGATCATGACGACCATCGGCGTATTGGTGACTTCCGCAAGATGACGTGAAAGCCCGTCCTGCATGGCGAACACAAATGTCGTCGCGATCATCAGCCAGATGCCGCGACGCGTGTCGTTCTGGGTCATGGTCTTTTGACAGTCAGATTAATTCATGAGGCCGGGCATGGTGCGCCAGACTTTTACCCGGTCTTGGCCGAGCGCGCTATATCTGTTTGTTTGACCATCGGTTTTACCCGAAAACCGGCACCCACTTTTCGGTCCGATGCTCAAACATGACGAAATCACTCGCCTCATCCCCATTGCGGCCATCCGGCGCTTGGCGCTCCGTCGAGCCAAATCTGACGGGCGCACCTTGTTCAATCAAGTCGGACTTCGCGGCGATTTTGCTCTGACCGCAAATCGGCAAGCACGGTCTCTCCACCGATCACGCGCTGTCCCTCCGCGACCTGAATGCCGTTTGCGGATGGAACATAGACGTCCACGCGGCTTCCGAAGCGGATGAGGCCGATACGCTCGCCAGCATCGACGTTCTGACCGTCACGTACAAAAGTCACGATACGCCGGGCAATAAGGCCGGCAATGCGGACGATGCCGATATGCGTTCCGGTCGGCGTGCGGAACACCATGATTTCGCGTTCATTATCTTCGCTGGCCTTGTCCAGGGCTGCATTGAGAAACAGGCCGGGGACACCGATCGTGCGGACGATTTCGCCGCTGACCGGCGCGCGGTTGATGTGAACGTCAAGCACCGACAGAAAGATTGAAATGCGGGTATGCGGCTGGTCAGGCAGGCCCATCTCGCTCTGCGGCGATTCCATGCTGATCGAGGTCACGGTGCCATCTGCAGGCGAAACGATCAGCCCCTCGCGGATCGGAATGATGCGGGCCGGATCGCGAAAGAAAAACGCAACGAAAGCGGTAAGAATGACGCCGATCCAGCCAAGGGGAGACCAAATCAGGAATAGCAGGATCGTAATGACGACGCCCACACCAATAAATTTGTGTCCGTCCCAATGGATAGGCACTAATGCGGCGCGGATGGTGTCTATGAGAGAGTGACGGTCGTTCATGAAAGCGCATCCTAACGGCATGTTGTTCAGGAACGGCACATAGCACGCAAAACGGAAAAATGCTTAGCGTTTTTGTAAAAAATCAGCTCTCGAAAAACTCTTCAGCCGGAATTGGCGAAATTGGCGGCTTTCTATCCACATATGGGTCGTCGGCAAGCTCCTTGGCGCGGCGTTGCGCTTGCTCAGCCTCCTGCTGTCGCATCCACATTCCCGCGTAGAGCCCGCCTTTTTCAAGGAGTTCCGGATGGGTTCCTCTTTCGACAAGCCTGCCAGCCTCCAGAACGATGATCTGGTCGGCATGGATAATGGTGGAAAGCCGGTGTGCGATGACCAGTGTGGTACGGTTGCGTGAGATCTGATCGAGGGCGGTCTGTATCTGCTTTTCCGTGAAACTGTCGAGCGCGGAGGTTGCCTCATCGAGCATGAGGATCGGCGGTCCCTTGAGGATCGTCCGTGCGATCGCGACGCGCTGTTTTTCGCCGCCTGACAGTTTCAGGCCACGTTCGCCGACGGTCGCCTCATAACCATCGGGAAGCATGCGGATGAAGTCGTCGATCTGAGCCATCCGGGCGGCTTCGAAGATCTCTTCCTGAGTGGCGGCGGGGCGGCCATAGCGGATGTTGTATTCGATCGTATCGTTGAACAGCACAGTATCCTGCGGAACCATCCCGAGCGCGGCGCGGAGTGAAACCTGCGTGACGTCGCTGATATCCTGTCCGTCAATCAGGATGCGGCCCGAATTTGGCTCATAAAAGCGGAAGAGCAGGCGCGAGATGGTCGATTTGCCTGCGCCGGACGGGCCGACAATGGCAACCATCTTTCCGGCAGGCACTTCAAAATCCACGCCCTTCAGAATCGGCCGTTGCGGATCGTAGGAGAAAAAGACGTTTTCGAAACGGACAGCACCCTTTCCGGCTTGCAATGGCGGCGCGCCGAGCTTGTCTTTTACCTCAGGAGACTGTCCAAGCAATTCGAACATCGCTTCAATGTCGACCAGCCCCTGCCGTAGTTCGCGATAAATCATGCCGAGAAAATTCAGCGGCATGTAGAGCTGGATCAGCATGGCGTTGATCATGACGAAATCGCCGACCGTATGCGTTCCGTTGACGACGCCACGGGCGGCGAGCAGCATGCAACTCATCAGCCCGATCGTATAGACAAAAGCCTGACCCGTATTGAGAATGGCAAGCGAAACATAAGTCCGAACGGCAGCGTTCTCATATTTCCGCATGGATTGGTCGAAACGACCTGCTTCCCAGGCCTCATTGCCGAAGTATTTGACCGTCTCGTAGTTCAGCAGGCTGTCAATCGCCTTTGTATTCGCCTCGGTGTCGCTTTCATTCATCTCGCGGCGGATTTTCATGCGCCATTCGCTGGCGATGAAGGTGAACCAGACATAGATCGTTATCGTGACCGCAATGATCAGCGAGAACAGCCAGCCGAAGAAATAGGCCGTTATGGCCAGGACCAGCGACAGTTCGAGGATGGTCGGGATGGAGTTGAGGATGCCCATCCGAATGATCAGCTCGACGGCGACGCGTCCGCGCTCGATCACGCGGCTCAAGCCACCGGTCTTGCGTTCAAGATGAAAGTGCAGCGAGAGCTTGTGAAGATGTTCGAATGTCTGGTTGGATAACGCACGTACCGCATTCTGGCCGACGCGCGTAAACAGTACGTCGCGAAGCTGGGTAAAACCCATCATCAGGATACGGCCGACACCATAGGCGACAATGAGCGCGATGGGAGCGATCGTCAGGGCTGTCACAGCCGAAACGCCGTCGCCGCTATCTGTTCCGGTCAGCCAATCAACCGCAGCTTTATAGGCAAGCGGCGTCGTGACTGTGATCAGCTTGGCGATGACAAGCACGAATCCCGCCATCACGACACGAAGGCGCAGATCCGCCCGATCCTCCGGCCAGACGAATGGCAGGAGTTTCATGAACACCGAGACGGGATTCACATCCTTTTTGTCCGCATCGGGGAAGAACGATGCGTTGGAGCTGCTACGTCTGAAGCGCAAAACGATACTTTCTTTTGCGGGCGCGCTGAGCGCTGCTCACCGGACTTTTAGAATAGATGTAAGTTGTGTCGACAAATGGCAAGGAGTTTCGCCGTCAAGACGGCCTGCGCCGCATGCAGGTAAAAAACTTGAGTTTCGGCCATTGGCCAGCTAAGAGCGTCTTAGTGTTGAGTATTTGGGGCATAAAATGGTTGATATCGACAGGACAAGCCTGGATCAGGCGACTAGACCGCAAAAGCAAAGGTTTCTGGCTTCATTGGGTGGGCCACAATTTATTGCCGCACAGTTTTTTACGATATTTGCGACTGTTCTCGGCGTGTATCTTGCCGGATATGTCGGTTTTCAGCGCACACTCGAATATGACGCGCTCGTCAAGGCCCGGCAGCAGGCCAATCTGCTGACATCGCTTCATGCAGAATTGCAGGATAATACCGAGCGGCTGCGTGCGTTTGTCCCTCTCATGGAGAAGACGCAGGAAGGTATTGGCGTCTATCAGGACTGGCCGCGCCTTCATCAGTTCATATGGAATGCCTCGGCCGAAAATCCGGTGCTCTTCGACGTATCCCCGAGCATCCTTTCGGGCATGCAATCCTTCTATGAGAATATCGGGGTCATGCTTGGAAATCAGAAGGCGCATGAAGAATTTCAGCGTCTGACGACTAGCAACGCCTATTCTCGCACTCAATTTACCGAAACCTATGATGCGCTTGTGAAAATGGCGGAAACCGAATTATTGTCGTCCCTAAGAAAAGCGGCTGATGATGCGAATAATCTGGTTCAGAAATATTCGAATTGATCGGCGTCTGAGCCTGGGAAATATGCAAAAACCGTCTCGTTCAACTCACAAACGCGGAATATCAGCTAATTCCGATGCTTAAAGCAGACAGATCGAGTGCTTCAGCGGTGACCGGCAATAACGTCTTGCGCGCCAGAGGATGGTCATTCACTGGATAGGGCACGGTTTTGATTAAGGAAATCAGCAATTAGGGCTGTCTTGCAGATTCGCATAGCTTGTATGCAAACCCGTCTGTTGTGCAATGCAATATTTTTCGTCATTTTCCTTGACGACGCACAAGGCTGACTTTCCTCCCAGAACAGCCTTCAGCTCAGCGCCGACGCAAGCCGTCGGCGCTTTTTTTTTGCTTATCTTCAGGCCGTTAACTTGAACGGGTCTATCTGGAATCCTGAACCAGCTGCAGCCGCGTCTTGTCGAATATGCGCAGCACACGCCAAAGTTCATGGCCGCGTTTCATGATCAAGCCTGTCGTGTTGACGATGCTGTAGGCGCCCTGACGTCTGGCGAGCTTGGGCATTTTCTCAATTCTGTATAACGGCGCCTCGGCGGCGCGTTGAAATATGGAGAAAACGGCCCGGTCTTTCAGCGTGTCGATGGCGTAATCCCGCCATTCGCCCTCAGCGACCCGCTGGCCGTATACTGAAAGAATTTGGTTGAGTTCTTGCCTGTTGAAACTGATAAATGGTTGATGGATCAAGCCCTGCCGAATGCCGTGTCCGGCAAGGTGAAGCACTATCGGATCTGTATCGTTCATCGCGCCTCCCAAGAATAATGTATCATAATCCGGGTTGCGAATCGAAAGATCAAGTATTCAATTAACGATGTGCGAATCGAATTTTGTTCTTATATCTAGTATATTTGCATTTGAACCTTCATGTTCGGCCTGCCGTGTCCTATCCGAAGGTTGAAGGCGTTCAATAGAACAATCACGAAACGGCCTCACTTCGTCCTTTCACGCGCCGCATTGCCCTGCGAATATCTAAAAAGTCGCTTTTTCATACTTACAGGCTTAGCCAGCCCAACCGGTTAAGTCTTTGTATGAATTTGAGACAGTGTTCCCCAAAAGTGTGACCCTCTAAACGAGCCTTTTTAAGGCTCGTTTTTTTTATTACTCGATGACTGTCATCGCTGTCTGCACGCCGATGATCCGCCGACACGCAGCTCGATGGTGGTCTCATCGCCGGCGCCATTCTCGCAGGATGCGTGGATGCGGTAAGGGGTGACGTCATTCTTGGCGAAGGGACAGAGCACTCTCGCGATAAGGTCGGCGTTGGTTTGGCCCGTGACGAAGAAATAATGCCGCGAGGCTGCGGCGTCAGGGTGATTTGCGCCTGAAGCGGCGCGATCGGAGATATGGGACATGAAACATTATCCTCGAAGATCGGATTGAGACAGAAAAGCGCCTAAAGCCCGGGGCCCTCAAGCCGCCGGGTGGCTAATTCGCTTCGTTCCGATCTGGCAGATGCGTCGTTTCATGATGAGAGGAGATTTAAAGTATCTTCTGCGCCGAAACAAGACCAGAGACAGTGATCGCTTTCTCCGGCGTCATCGAAGCTCGGAAGAAGCCGTCAGGCGGTCTTCTTTTTCCTGCGCGGCGGGGCCTTTGCGAAAGGTTCAGCCTCGTTCCTGAATGGCCGTGACAGGATCGCGCCGATTGCATCGTCGATGTCCATTTCTCCGGCAAGGATCGCGCGAACCGCGTTGCAGATTGGAAGCTCGATTCCCTTTTCCTCGCCGAGGGCGACGGCCGCCGCCGCTGAATACATGCCTTCGCTGACGGAACGGCGGGAACCGAGAATGTCTTCAAGCGTCTTGCCTTCGCCCAGCGCCTTGCCGAGTGACATATTACGGGATTGCTCGCTGGAGCAGGTGAGGATCATGTCGCCAAGACCGGACAGGCCGGTCAGCGTTTCGGGCTTTGCGCCCATAGCCACGCCGAAACGTATCAGTTCGGCGAAGCCGCGTGTGATGATTCCAGCGCGCGCATTGTCTCCAAGTTGGCGTCCAGCGACAATTCCTGCCGCGATCGCAAGGACGTTCTTAATTGCGCCGCCGATTTGTAAACCCAGCGTATCGTCCGACCAATAGAGACGGAGCGTTCGGCTGCCCATCGCATTGGCGACACGCAGACCAACGACCTCATCCCGCGTTGCCACTGTCAGGGCGGCAGGCATGCCTCTGGCGATCTCGCTGGCGAAGCTTGGCCCTGCGAGAACGCCAACCGTTGCCTTGCGCATGGTCTTGCCGAGAATATCCGACATCAGCACCCCAGTGTCTTCCTCAAAGCCCTTGGTGCAGATAATGACCGGCTTGTTATTGATATGCGGGGCAAATTCCTGCGCCACGCTGCGGAAGAACTGGCTGGGGACGACCATCAGAATGAGATCGGCGCTCGCCGCCTCTTCGACCTTTGCCGTTGCCCGCAATTTGCGATCCAGCTTCACGCCGGGAAGATAAATGTGGTTTTCGTGATTGTGATTTATTTCCTGAACGGTCTCAGGTTCATAGGCCCAGATGGTAACGTCACGTCCTGCCCTGCCCGCGGCGACAGCAAGCGCGGTTCCCCAAGCTCCTGCCCCGATCACACCGATATTCTGATAATCAGCCATTTCTTTTCCGCTTCTTATGCTTTCACGCCAGCACCGATCGCGCGTGGTGCATTTCCATCAAGTGGCCAGCGCGCCCGTGCGGAGAAACCACGCTCATAAGGCAGATTTCTGACAAAATGCTCTGCACCGGCCCACGCAATCATTGCTGCATTGTCGCCGCAGAGCGAAACAGGCGGCACATGCAGCGTAAATCCTTTTTCCGTCGCAAGATCCGACAATGCCGTCTGCAGCTTTCGGTTAGCCGCAACGCCGCCGGCGGCGACAAGACGCCATGATTTGCGGTTTGCATGCAGATTTTGGTAGGCGTTCATTGCGGTCTTGACCCGGTCGCTGACCGCCTCGGTAACGGCAAGCTCAAAAGACGCGCATAGATCACGTATATCGCGATCATGCAAGGGAGCGATTTTGCTGGCCTCAAGACGCAGCGCATTTTTCAGGCCGGAAAAGGAAAAATGCGCTTCCGGACGGCCCATCATCGGGCGCGGCAGAGCAAAACGCCGGGGATTGCCGCCTTGCGCCCAGCGCTCCACTTGCGGACCGCCTGGAAAGCCGAGGCCAAGAAGCTTTGCGGTCTTGTCGAAAGCTTCCCCCAGCGCATCGTCCAGTGTGGTGCCGAGGCGCTGATAATCGCCCACATCATGAACTGCAAGGATCTGCGTGTGCCCGCCGGAGACAAGCAAAAGCAGGTAAGGTGGTTCAACATTTTCGGTAAGACCGACGGTCAGCGCGTGCCCTTCGAGATGGTTGACCGGAATGACGGGCAGCCCGCGCACCATGCCGATAGCCTTGGCTGTGACCGTGCCGACCAGAAGTCCGCCGATCAAACCGGGTCCGGCGGTGACGGCGATCGCCGACAAAGTCTGGAAACCTATGCCGGCGTCCGCCATTGCCGAATCTATGAGCCGATCAAGGCTCTCAATATGGGCGCGCGCCGCAATTTCAGGCACGATCCCGCCAAAGGCCTCATGTTCACGAAGTTGTGAACGAACGATATTGGACAAGATCGTTCCCCGGCCATCTTGCCCGCGTTCAATAATGGCGGCGCCTGTCTCGTCGCAGCTCGTTTCAATCCCAAGGATGGTTATCGGTCTGTCTGATTTAAGCATGATCGTGAATTGCAGCAGGCGGTAATACCGCCTACAGGATTTGAATATAATGCTGCGCGGACAGTCGTGGCGTTTCGTTGAAACCGCCGCAATACTAACTTATAGATCGTAATAGAGAATTATATGGTCAGGGGGAAGAGCTTGAACAAGCAATCCAGGATCAGGATTGGGACTCGTGGAAGCAAACTTGCGCTTGCTCAGGCGTATCAGCTTCGCGACCGCCTGATGGCCGCGCATGGTTTCGGGGAAAACGACTTCGAAATCACGATTATCAAGACGACCGGAGATATCATCACGGACAAGCCACTGGCCGAGTTTGGTGGCAAGGGGCTGTTTACGAAGGAAATTGAGGAAGCGCTGATTGCGTCGGACATCGATGTCGCCGTGCATTCGATGAAGGATGTTCCCACGGTGCTGCCCGAAGGTCTGACGATCGACTGTCTTTTGCCGCGAGAAGATGTCCGCGACGCCTTCATCAGCCGCAAATACAAGACGCTGGCTGATGTGCCCAACCGCGCCGTATTCGGTACGTCTTCGCTGCGCAGGCAGGCGCAAATCAAAAGGCTGCGGCCCGATCTCCAGGTCATTCCCTTTCGCGGCAATGTCCAGACACGTCTGAAAAAACTGGATGACGGCGTCGCCGAGGCGACCTTGCTGGCCTATGCGGGTCTGAAGCGTCTCGATATGGAAAGCGAAGTAACCACACTGATGGAGCCGGGCGATATGCTGCCTGCGATTTCTCAGGGTGCGATCGGTATCGAAGCGCGCATTTCGGATGATCGGATCGGCGAGTTGCTCAGCGTCCTGCATGATGAGACGACCAACCTTTGCGTTGTCGCTGAACGCGCATTTCTTGCAGAACTGGATGGGTCTTGCCGCACGCCTATCGCAGGGCTGGCCACGCTGGACGGCGACAGGCTCCATTTCCGCGGCGAGATCCTGCTCCCGGACGGCAGCCGCGCCTATTCGACCGAACGGCAAGGCGGCGCAAATGACGGCGCGGCGATGGGCGTAGACGCTGCGCAGGAACTTCTTGGGATAGCTGGACCGGATTTTCTTCGTGCGGTTGCCTGATGCGCATTCTCGTCACCCGTCCGCCGGAAGACGCTGAACGTCAAGCTGAACAGCTAAGGGCGTTGGGACATACGCCTCTCATCTACCCACTGCTGGAAATTGTTTTTCCAAAACTGACGCCGCTCGAATTGAGCGGCGTTCAGGGTGTTATCGTGACAAGCCGCAATGGTCTGCGCGGCTTGCAGGCAAACCAATCCTTCGAACGGGCAAAAGCGCTTCCGCTTTATTGCGTGGGTGAGGGAACCGCCGAGCTTGCCGCCGCATTGGGGTTTACCCGGGTTATCTCCGGCCAGGGGCGTGCACGTGATCTGGTTCCGGTCATCTGTCATGCCGCGCGTCCAGGCGATGGCGCACTGCTCTATCTGACAGGGCAGCATCTTGCCTTCGATCTTGAAACGCCGCTCATTGATGCGGGATTTTTTGTGCCACGAGTCATTTGCTACGAGGCGCGCGAATTGCTTCCCCATCATGCAGAACGACTCGCGGAAATTCTCCGTCAGCGCGAAATTAACGGTATTATCCTTATGTCGCCTCGCACGGCAAGCATTTTTGCGCGTATTATCAAATGCTTCAAAGTGGAAGAGGAAGCTAGGGCAATAACATGCTACTGTTACTCAGAAGCCATTGCTAAATCCTTAGAGGAAATAGATGGGTTGACGATTGCCATCTCATCTCATCCTAAAGAGACTGAACTGACAAAATTGATCGGTGCGGCATCAATTCAGGAGACGGCGCTGGCAGAATTGGAACGCGCGCTCGGGAAACGTTAATCTTCGCATTTTATTTTGTCGGCTGGGGAACATGACTGGGCCGGGAACTGGCCGGAAGGTTAAAAAATGACGAATACGAACGGACCTGACGACAGAGATGCGGGCGGAAAGGAAAAGCGCCCTTATACAACGCTCGATCTGAAAGCTAACGAGGTTTCGCCAGACAAGGATAAGCAGAGTGCTGCGTCCACGCACGGTTCAAAGGAACAGCTTCGCTTGAACAAGCCAGATGAGAAAGCAACGGCGCCGGATCAGCAGGATCGCTGGGCGGGTATTTTGACCCATGCCGCCGCTGGCGCCATCGGCGCAGCGCTGACCTTGATGGTCGCGCTGTGGATCTTTGGAAACACCGACGGTAGCGGCGCCAATGGTCCCGCAGTCGCGAATGCGGATGTCGAAGCGCTTCGTACAGCTCTCACGGATGCGGAAGCCAAGATCGCGGCTCTGGAAACCGACCTGAAAAGCGTTTCCGAAAGCGCCAATTCTGCTCAGAAGCAGGAAACCGAACTTGCCAGCCTTTTCGACCGGATTGCCGTGCTCGAATCTCGTCCGGCCGCAGCGGCGATAACGGAACAATCCGTTCAGCAATCAATCGATCCGATCACGAGCCAGATGGCCGAGATCGAACGTCGGCTGACTGCGCTTGCGGATATGCAGCAGGCGCGTCGGGTCGACGGCAAGTCCATGGCTGTTTCTCTGGCCTTCTATAATCTTCAGCGGGCGGCGCGGGAGGGAAAACCCTATGCCCGTGAGTTGAAGACGGTGGAACAAAACGCACCCGTACCTCTTGACCTTGCCGCGCTGGAGCCGTGGGGCGATGAGGGCGTGAAAAGCCTTGGTCAGCTTCGGGAGAGTTTCGACGTCGTCGCAAAGGCGGCGATTGATGCCGAAAATCAGCCGGTAGACGAGTCCATCGCGGCGGAGGTCTGGTCTCGTGCGAAGTCTTTCGTGCGGATCAGGCGCAAGGGGCATGTCGAAGGCGAGTATACGGGCGCAATTCTGGCGCGCATCGAATACAACCTGCAAAATCGCGACGTCAAAGCGGCTCTTGCAGAGGCGGAACAGCTTCAGGGGCCTGCCGCCGAGGCTGTTGCGCCATGGGTAGCCGAGTTGAAGAGGAAGCTGGCGGCCGAGGAAGCCCTCGCGCAAATAGAAACAAAGCTGCTTGGTACAATCGGCGGCAGTAAGAATGTGTCGAGGGACGGCTGATGATCCGGGCGCTTTTTTATATTCTGCTTGTTGCAGGCCTGGCGCTGCTGTTTTCCTGGTTTGCCGAGAATCCTGGCCAGCTTACGATTGACTGGCCCGGCTACCAGGTTGACATTTCGCTGTTCCGTTTTGCGGTCGCGATTCTTATTTTTGCCGGCATAGCTTATTTTATCATCACCTTGCTGACGCGGATTTTTGGAAGTCCGAGACGGCTCAGACGGTTTATGAACCGTCGCCGCGAAACGAAGGGCTATGCGGCCTTGCGCCGGGGCATCTTCGCTGTTGGCGCTGGCGATGAGACGACCGCGGCGCGGTATGCTGTGGAAGCGCGCCGTGCTTTGCGTGATGAGCCGCTGACCATGCTGCTGGATGCGCAGGCTGCCCAATTGAGCGGCGATCACCGCGCTGCGCAGCGGCTTTTCGAGGCCATGTCGGAAAACCCCGAAACACGGCTCCTCGGCTTGCGCGGATTGTTTCTGGAGGCGAGCCGCGAAAAACAGATGGTCGCCGCGGAGCAATATGCTGCGCGCGCAATGCAGCTTAACCCGTCGCTGCAATGGCCGGTGAATGCGCTGTTTGACATGCAATGCCGAAACCGGAATTGGCAGGGTGCGCTCGAAACGCTCGCTATCGCACGCACGCATCGCCATATCAGCCGTCAGCTGCATGATCGCCGGAAAGCGGTTCTGCTGACGGCTCAGGCATACGACATAGAGGATGGTGAAGCCGGCAAAGCGCTTGATCTCGCCCAGGAAGCCCATCGTCTGGAGCCGAATCTGGTTCCGGCCGCTGTTATTGCGGGGCGCATCTATTCGAGCCAGGGCAATACGGGCAAGGCTGCGCGCGTGCTGGCGAAAACCTGGCAGTATAACGCTCACCCCGATCTGGCTATCGGCTACGCCTATGCGCGTCCGGGCGACTCCCCCCGTGATCGACTCGATAGCATCAAGTCGCTGATCGTGCTCAATCAGGATGAAGCCGAGGCGCGGATTGCGCTCGCCTCTGCGGCTGTCGACGCCCAGGATTGGGAGGAAGCACGCGAAGCGCTGAAACCCCTGCATGAAAATCTACCGACCGCGCGTGTTTGCGCCCTGATGGCGCGGATCGAAGGCGGGCAACATCGCGATGCCGGACGTGTCCGGGAATGGCTGGCCCGCGCCGTTCGTGCGCCCCGCGATCCTGTCTGGATGGCGGATGGCGTCATATTCAGCGATTGGCAACCGACTTCGCCCATTAGCGGGACGCTGGATGCTTTCGAATGGCGTGTCCCGCCGGACCGGTCGGAAAGAGGCGACGGCAAGGATATGGTCGATGAGTTTGCGGCCCTTAGCCGTGATATGGAGAATGCCGCGCTTCCCAATGTCGGCGAACGGGACGAAGCTGACGAGATTGTCGAAGAGGAACCGCTGACAATCACGATTGCTCCCAATCAGGAGGAAAAGGCGGCCGCCGCTGTGTCCGATGAAAAGGATGGCAGCAAGGCTGTCGTGGTCGTCACCGACATTGAGACAATTCAGCCGGCTTCTGAAACGGAGGCGAAGGCCGCGGAGCCTGACGCGAATTTCGAAGATGTCGCGGATGTTGAAGACGGCGAATCTGTCGCGGCCGCGCAGACCGAGTCCCCTGAGGAGGCGGTTGAAGAGGCCACGGCGGCAACCGGTCAGCCGCAGCCGCCACGCAAGGAGCCCAAAATCTTCGTGCCGGGCCGTGCGCCGGATGATCCCGGCCCCGGAAGCATCGATTATGACGATGATTCAACACCCTATACACGCTACCGCGACAGTCTGAAAACACAGACCAGCTAAGTTGACCAAAGCATTTTAACGTGCTTTCCAGGCGGGCAAACCGAAGCTGCTTCGCCTGAAAACGCTTCAGCCCGGGCGAGCTGCCTTACTATTGAAATGGCGGCTCGTCAAATGCACGCAATTTTCGGCTATGCAGTTCGTTCACGCCGCGCTCGCGCAGTATACGGACTGTTTCCAGTCCGATCTGAAGATGTTGGTCGATACGCTGCCGGTAAAATGTATCGGCCATGCCGCGTAGCTTGATCTCGCCGTGCAAAGGCTTGTCCGACACGCAAAGCAGGGTCCCGTAAGGCACGCGGAAACGGAAGCCGTTCGCCGCGATCGTTGCGCTTTCCATATCGACGGCGATAGCGCGCGAGCGGTTGAAGCGGCTGTAAAGCTCGTCAAAACGCAACTCCCAATTGCGGTCATCCGTCGTCACGACCGTTCCCGTCCGCATGCGCGATTTCATATCCTGACCTGACACGCCCGTAATGCGCGAAACGGCATCCTGCAAGGCAACCTGGACTTCGGCAATTGGCGGGACGGGCACCGAAACAGGCAGATCGTTGTCCAGCACATGGTCTTGTCGCTCATAGGCATGGGCAAGAACGTAGTCACCGAGCTGCTGTGAGCGCCGCAGGCCGCCGCAATGGCCGATCATCAGCCAGCAATGCGGACGCAATGCAGCGAGATGATCTGTGATGGTCTTAGCATTGGATGGCCCCACGCCGATATTGACGAGCGTGATGCCAAGATAGTCGGGCCGCACGAGATGATAGGCGGGCATCTGCTGAAGCGGCGGCGGCGGATCATTGGCCGGCATGCCGGAATCCGGCGTTGTCACGATGCCGCCTGGCTCCACGAAAGCGGTATATTTCTCATCGCCGCCGCCGGACGCGGCAAGCGCGCGGCCGTGAGCGATAAAGGAATCCACATAACGCTTGTAATTGGTGAACAGAACGAAGCTCTGGAAATGGCGCGCATGCGTGCCGGTGTAGTGATGGATGCGCTGTATGGCTAGATCGACGCGTTCAGCCGTGAAAAGTGAAAGCGGGCGAACTTGATCCGCTGCCGGCCGGAATGTGCCATTGGCGATGGAATCGTCGATATACGCCAGATTGGGCATGGCAAAGATCGCCTGAAGCGTGCGGATGTTTTCCGGGTCAAGCTGGGCGGTCGCCTCATCGACGACAAAAGGCAGCGGGATCGGCCGGTCGGAGATGCCGACCTCGAAAGGCACGCCGTGATAGGAGGCAAGCCGCTCAAGCTGGGCAAGAAAGTAATTTTTGAAAAGCTCCGGCTGGGTTAGCGTTGTTGCGTAGCTGCCGGGATATGGCAGCGTTCCCCAGGAAGGACGCGCATCATAGACAAGTGCATCGGCATCGACCGACAAACGGATTTCGGGATAGAACGCATCCTTGACCGGCGCACCGGACTCCTGACCTGCAAGAAATGCCTGAAAGCGCTCCTCGATTCGGCGCCTCATTTCGGCATAGATTTGCTCGACGCGCGCCAGCGCCTTATCGGCCTGCCTGTATATTTTGAAGGATGATTGGTGTGTCAATACGCTCGCCCGCCGGTTTTGTCCTGTTATTGATCCATCGCGAATGAGACTATAACCACAGTCTTTCTTGCGCCACTAAGGTTGTTGCCTTTATTAAAAAGCAATTTTCGGTATCTGACGTGACCGGCGTCAGAGCATGGTGCTAAAATCGGTCGGATTAAAGTCTACTGAACAATAGATGACATCGAAGTCGAACGGAACATTGGCGGAAGAAATCCGGCGCATCCTCGCTGACAGGATCGCCCGCGGCCATATCGCGCCCGGTGTCGCGCTTGAGGAATCGGAGCTGGCGCGCCAGTTTGGCGTGTCACGGACGCCTGTGCGCGAGGCGATACGACAGCTTGAAGCGCTGGGCTTCGCTGAAGCGAGACCACGCCGGGGCGCAATCGTCGCCGCGATCACCAAGAAGCGGCTCGATGAAATGTTTGCCGTCATGATGGAGCTTGAGTGCCTATGTGCGCGCGAAGCGGCATTGAAAATGACCTCTGCGGAGCGAGGGGAGTTGCTCGAATTGCACGAGACGTCCGCCGCATATGTGCGCAACCAGGATGTCGAGCAATATTACAAGACAAATGATATCTTTCACGATCTGATTTACTCAGGCGCGCATAACAAATTTCTCGCCGAACTGACGATTTCCGTACGCCAGCGTGTTGCAGCGTTCCGGCGCGTGCAGTTTTCGGGTGCGGGACGCCTGGCGGGATCGCATCAGGAGCATGGAATTGTTGTCAACGCTATTCAGCGCGGAGATGGAATGGGGGCCTCTGAGGCCATGCGCGAGCATATCTCGACTGTGCGCGACGCCTATCAGACGCTGGTGCCTGATGTGATCAGTCTGGATCGGCGGGCCGAAGACGACCGTATCGCCTGGCGCAGCCGGACCTGATCGCCGCGATTATGCAGAGACGATCCGCGCGGCACAGAACTTGAACTCCGGAATTTTGCCGAAAGGATCGAGCTGGGGGTTCGTCAGTATATTAGCGGGCGCTTCACCATAGCAGAACGGGATGAATAGCATACCCTGCGTGACATCTCGATCGGCGCGTAAAGTCAGCGTAATGCCGCCGCGCCGCGTTTCAACCTTGACCATCTGACCACGGCTGAAGCCCATCCGGCCGATATCCTTGGGATGCATCGAGACAACAGCTTTTGGCTCCTGAGCGTTGAGCGCTATGGAGCGGCGGGTCATCGCGCCTGTATGCCAGTGTTCGAGCATGCGCCCGGTCGTCAAAACCAGCGGATAGTCCTCGTCCGGGAGTTCGTCTGGCGGCAGAAGATCAGCTGGCACAAGCTTGCCGCGGCCATCAGAGGTAGGAAAGCCGTCATAAAAAATGATCTCGCTACCGGGCCGATCGTCCGCCCCGGCGGGATAGGTCACGCTGCCTTCGCGCTCGATACGGTCCCAGCCAATATGATTGAGAGAGGGCATGAGCGCGCTCATCTCGGCATAGACGTCCGGCACATCCTTGTAGGACCAGTCAAGCCCGATCCGCCGCGCCAGCTCGACGATGAGTTCCCAGTCCTGTCGCGCCTCGCCTGGCGGGGTAAGCGCTGGGCGGCCAATCTGCACTTGCCGGTTCGAATTGGTGTAGGTGCCGAGTTTTTCCGCCTGCGAACTGGCAGGAAGAATGACATCGGCATGCCACGCCGTTTCCGTCAGGAAAATGTCCTGAACCACAAGATGTTCCAGCTTTGCGAGCGCGGCGCGGGCATGGCTCTGGTCCGGATCGGACATTGCGGGGTTTTCACCCAGAATATACATGCCCCGGATCTGCCCATAATGGATCGCATTGACGATTTCGACAACGGTCAGCCCTTTCCTTGGATCGAGCGGGCGACCCCAAGCATCCTCGTAGCGCGCGCGGATATCCGGATCCTCGACCGGTTGGTAGTCGGGAAACACCATCGGGATCAGTCCGGCGTCGGATGCGCCCTGCACATTGTTCTGCCCACGGAGCGGATGTAGACCCGTGCCGGGCCGTCCGACATGGCCGGTGACGAGCGCTAGAGCGATCAGGCATCGAGAATTGTCTGTGCCGTGAACATGCTGGCTGATGCCCATGCCCCAGAAGATGATCGACCGTTCCGCGCGTGCGAATGTGCGCGCGAGATCTCGGATGGTGTCGGCGGAGACGCCGTAAACCGGCTCCATCGCCTCCGGCGTAAAGTCCTTTACCTTTTCGCTAAGCGCATGAAATCCTGAGACATTGGCCTGAATATATTGCTCGTCATGTAGATTTTCGCTGATGATGACATTGAGCATCGCGTTCAGCAGAGCGACATCCGTGCCCGGTTTGAAGACGACCGGATGGCTGGCATGGCGCATCAGCTCCTGCCGCCGCGGGTCCATGACAATGAGTTTCGTCCCGCGCTTGGCGGCCTGTTTGAAGTAGGTCGCGGCGACCGGGTGGTTCTGTTCCGGCCGTGCGCCGATGATCATGATGCAGTCGGCGTCGTCCGCCGCCGTGAAGGGGGCCGAGACCGCGCCGGAACCGACGCCTTCCATCAAGGCGGCAACTGAGGAGGCGTGACAAAGGCGCGTGCAGTGATCGACATTGTTGGTGCCGAAGCCCTGCCGAATCAATTTCTGGAAGAGATAGGCTTCCTCATTTGTGCCCTTGGCCGAACCGAAACCGGCCATCGCTGCGCCGCCATCGCGGTCAAAGATCTGTTTCAGCCCCGACGCCGCGCAGTCGAGCGCTTCTTCCCATGTCGCCTCGCGAAACACGCTCAGGCGATCGACGAAATCCAGCTTCATACCGCTGCTTTTGGGCGCGTCGTCCCGTCGGATCAGCGGTTTCGTCAGCCGATCCGGATGCATGACATAATCGAAGCCGAACCGGCCCTTGACGCACAGCTTGCCGCGATTGGCCGGGCCATGACGGCCATCGACCTGAACGATGCGGTTGTCCTTGACCTGCACGGTCGTCTGACAGCCGACGCCGCAGAACGGGCAGACGCTGTCCACGCTTTTGTCGGCATGGATGGTGCGCTGTGTCGCCTCGCCGTTCATCAGGGTTTTTTCAAACAGTGCGCCGGTCGGGCAGACCTGCACACATTCGCCGCAGGCAACGCAGGTCGAATGCCCCATCGGATCTTCGAAGTCGAAGACCGGTCTGGCGTGATGACCGCGAAAGCCCATGCCAATCACGTCATTAACCTGAACCTCGCGGCAGGCGCGCTCGCACAGTCCGCATGCGATGCAAGCGTCGAGATTGACAGCGATAGACGGGTGCGAGGCGTCGCGGAAAATCGAGTCGGCCGGGATCGAGCCATTTGCGCCGGGCCTGCTGCCGGTATAGCGGGGGGCGTGGTCCAACCCTGCGAGATCAGCCTGTTTCCAGAATGTAGCTTCGGGGTCGGGGCCGGTTTCACGCGCGGGCATGTCGGCGGCGAGCAATTCGAATACCATCTTTCGGCTGGCTTCAACGCGAGGCCCCGCGCTTTTGACAGTCATGCCATCAGCAGGATGACGAATACACGAGGCGGCCAGCGTTCTCTCGCCTTCGATCTCGACCATGCAGGCGCGGCAATTGCCATCCGCGCGGTAACCTGGCTGATCGAGCCAGCACAGATGCGGAATTTGCGTGCCTTCGCGTTGGGCGACCTGCCAGATTGTTTCGCCCGGCTTGGCCGTTACCTCTTGTCCATCGAGTTTGAAGCGTACCGTCATCGCTGAAGGTCCCTGACGCCATCCGCGATCAATCTGCCGCCGGTTGCGCCGAAAATAACGCCGAGTAGCGTTGCGACATAGGCCTCAATCATCCCAGCTCCTCCGGAAAATAGGTCAGCAGGTGATTGACCGGATTGGGGGCGGCCTGCCCGAGACCGCAGATAGACGCATCGCGCATGACCTGCATTAGCTCGGTGATCAGCGTCTTGTCAGGAGTTGTGTCCTGAAGCAATGCGATCATTTTTTCGGTGCCAGCGCGGCATGGCGTACACTGGCCGCAGGATTCATGCTCGAAAAAGCGCACGAGATTGACGGCGGCGTCCTTAATTGAGTCCCTATCAGACAAAATGACAACCGCATGGCTTCCGATG
>JAHQVI010000201.1 GCA_019634405.1 Hyphomicrobiales bacterium | reverse complement strand
TATGCTCTATCACACCGAGCCGATCATACGGGATGGCGGGATCGTGGGCTATCTGACATCGGGAAATTACGGCCACTTTCTTGGCGCAGCCGTTGGTATGGGATACGTGCCCTGCGCGGGCGAGACGGCGCAGGATGTGCTGGCGTCCCGTTACGAGATCGAAATTGCCGGGCGGCGCATTGCAGCGACCCCATCTCTGAAACCTTTCCATGATCCGAAATCGGAGCGGGTAAAGGTCTGACCCCCGGGAGTCCAAGGCTGTGCGCCGCCGCCAACTTCACATAAAGGAACGCGATACAGATGAAGATACTGGTCCCTATAAAGCGTGTGATCGACTACAACGTTAAGGTTCGGGTGAAATCCGACGGCACAGGCGTCGATCTTGCAAACGTCAAGATGTCCATGAACCCGTTCGATGAGAATTCGGTCGAGGAAGCCATCCGCCTCAAGGAAGCCGGTATCGCGACAGAAGTGCTCGTCGTCTCGATCGGTGAGAAGAAGGCTGTGGAGACGCTCCGCACCGCGCTGGCCATGGGCGCTGATCGCGGCATCCTCGTCGAGACAGAGCACGGCGTCGATATCGAACCGCTGGCGGTGGCCAAGATCCTTTCAAAGATTGTCGCCGAAGAAGCGCCGGAGCTGCTGATCCTCGGTAAGCAAGCGATTGATAACGATCTGAACGCGACTGGCCAGATGCTGGCGGCTCTGCTCGATTGGGGGCAGGCGACTTTCGCGTCCGGGCTCAAGATCGAGGATGGCAAAGCCATCGTCACGCGCGAAGTGGATAGCGGGTTGCAGACGATCGCCGTCAGCCTCCCGGCGATCGTGACCACCGATCTACGGCTCAACGAGCCACGCTATGCGTCGCTGCCGAACATCATGAAGGCCAAGAAAAAGCCGCTTGTCGAGAAGACAGCGACGGATTACGGGGTCGACACCACTCCGCGTCTCAAGGTCCTCACGACTGAAGAGCCGGCCAGCCGCACAGCCAGTATACGGCTCGGCTCTGTCGACGAACTTGTCGAAAAACTCAAGGAAACGGGGATCGTCTAATGTCTGTATTTGTTCTGGCGGAAGTTGCCGGGGGCGTGCTGGCGCTCGACGCAACCGCAAAGGCCGTGACTGCGGCGGCGAAACTGGGTGACGTGACTGCACTTGTCTGCGGCCCGGTTGCGGCAGGTGAGGAAGCGGCGAAGATCGCCGGTATTTCAAAGGTGCTCGTTTGCGAAGACGCCGCCGTCGCCGACGGGTTGGCCGAGAACGTCGCCAAGCTGATCATTGAAAACGCTTCGGGCGCAACGCATATCGTCGCCCCCGCCAGTACGTCGGGCAAGAATGTTCTGCCCCGCGTTGCGGCGCTCCTTGATGTGATGGTCTTGACCGATGTGATCGAGATCGTGAATGCGGAGACGTTCAAACGCCCGATCTATGCAGGCAATGCGATTCAGACCGTTGCGTCCTCGGATAGCGTTAAGGTGCTGACGGTGCGCACCGCAGCTTTCGAAGCCGCGAATGCAGGCGCTGCGGCCCCGGTCGTATCGGTGTCGCTTTCGGAAGCTTCAGCCCTGTCCACGCATATTGAGCACAAGACGCTTGAAAGCGACCGGCCTGAACTGACCTCGGCCAAAATCGTCGTTTGCGGGGGGCGCGGGGTCGGCTCCGAAAATGGTTTCGCGCTGATTTCGGGCCTTGCCGACAAGCTCGGCGCAGCCGTTGGAGCCTCGCGCGCCGCGGTTGATTTGGGATATGCGGCCAATGATCTTCAAGTGGGACAGACCGGCAAGGTCGTCGCGCCCGATCTTTACATTGCCGTCGGCATTTCCGGAGCCATCCAGCACCTTGCCGGGATGAAGGACTCCAAGGTTATCGTTGCGATCAACAAGGACGAAGACGCCCCGATCTTCCAGGTCGCCGATTACAGTCTTGTGGCCGACCTTTTCGAAGCGTTGCCCGAACTAACCGGCAAGTTGTGAACCATGACAGCGGAACTGATTGACGGCAAGGTCCATGCTGCGGCGGTTCGCGCCAAGATGCGCGATCGCGTGGCCGTCCTGACGGCGCAATGCGGTCAGGCGCCGGGCCTTGCCGTTGTGCTGGTGGGAGAGGATCCGGCATCCGAAGTCTATGTCCGCTCGAAAGGCAAGCAGGCCGCCGGGGCGGGGATGAAGTCCTTCGAATATCGATTGCCCGCGCACGCCACGCAGGAAGAGTTGCTCGACCTGATCGAGCGGCTCAACACCGACCCGCAGGTGCATGGCATCCTTGTGCAGCTTCCCTTGCCGGGACATCTGGAGTCCAGACATGTGATCAACACCATCTCACCCGCCAAGGATGTGGACGGTTTCCATATCTCCAATGTCGGGATGGTTGGCACCGGACAAGACGCCATCGTGCCCTGCACGCCGCTTGGCTGCATGATGATGCTGCGCCACTATTACGATGATTTCCGTGGCAGAACCGCCCTCGTGATCGGCCACTCGAACGTCGTTGGCAAGCCAATGGCGCGTCTTCTGCTGAATGCGGATTGCACGGTAATCATCGCGCACAAATCCTCGACCAATATTCCAGAGCTTGCGCGTTTGGCGGATATCCTCGTGGTCGCTGCCGGCGTGCCGGGCCTTGTCAAGGCCGACTGGATCAAGCCGGGAGCCACCGTGATTGACGTCGGCATCAATCGAATTGCCGCGCCTGAAATCGGTGAGGGCAAACATCGCCTTGTCGGGGATGTCGACTTCGAAAATGTGCGTGATGTTGCCGGGGCGATCACACCTGTACCCGGCGGCGTTGGTCCCATGACCATCGCCTGCCTGCTGGCGAATACGCTCAGCGCCTTCTGTCATCAGCTTCATCTTCCTGATGAAGAGCTGCTTCTTGAAGATTAGGACCGCTCGAATGAACAAATATTGTCTCACCGTCACTTGCCCGTCGCGGCTGGGTATCGTCGCTGCGATCTCGGCGTTTCTGGCTGAAAACACATGCAATATCACGGATAGCTCGCAGTTCGACGATCAGGAAACCGGGCGTTTCTTCATGCGTATAAGTTTTGTGCCGGAAGGCAGGGCAAAGCTCGATGCGCTCTCGGAAGCGTTTGCTCCGATTTCGGAGCGCTTCGACATGAAATACGCGTTCCATGACGAGCGCAAGAAAATGAAGATTGCGATCATGGTGTCGCGCTTCGGGCATTGTCTGAACGACCTCCTCTACCGCGTGCGGATCGGCGCGTTGCCGGTAGAGATCGTGGCCGTAATCTCGAACCACATGGATTATCAGAAGCTTGTGGTCAACGCGGATATCCCGTTCCATTGCATCAAGGTTACAAAGGAAAACAAGCCCGAGGCCGAGGCCGCGATCATGAAGGTGGTTGAGGAAGCGGGTGCCGAGCTGATCGTGCTGGCGCGCTATATGCAGATCCTCTCGGACGAAATGTGCCAGAAGATGAGCGGAAAGGTGATCAATATCCATCACTCCTTCCTGCCGTCTTTCAAAGGCGCATTTCCTTACAAGCAGGCCCACGAGCGCGGCGTCAAACTGATTGGCGCAACCTCGCACTATGTGACTGCCGACCTTGATGAAGGTCCGATCATCGAACAGGATATTGTGCGCATCACCCATGCCCAGAATGCTTCGGACTATGTTAGCCTTGGACGCGACGTTGAAAGTCAGGTTCTTGCGCGGGCGATCCACGCTCATGCGCATCACCGGGTTTTTCTGAACGGCAACAAGACCATTGTCTTCCCCGCCTCTCCAGGAAGCTATTCAAGCGAGCGGATGGGATAGAGCGGAGACTGCGCGATCAGGCAGCGGGCAGTCTTCTGCGCCCAATCCCGATATCGCGCATGCTCTCAAAGTCGCCAGTCTCTCGCCCCCATCGGGCGTGCGGCTGTGTCTAAATTTTTCTGTCAAAGGAGATCCGGGATGCTGATCGGCGTACCCAAAGAGATCAAGAATCATGAATACCGCGTCGGTCTGACGCCTGAAAGCGTCGCTGAACTGAATGCACATGGTCACAATGTTATCGTTGAGACCGCGGCAGGCGACGGGATTGGCGCTGAGGACTCCGTGTATTTGGGTGCTGGCGCGGAAATTGTTGCGACGGCGGACGAAATCTTCGCTCGTGCGGACATGATCGTGAAGGTTAAGGAGCCTCAGGCCAGCGCACGGGCAAAGCTGCGCGAGGGTCAGATCTTGTACACTTATCTGCATCTTGCCCCGGATCCGGAGCAGACACGCGACCTCGTCGAGAGCGGAGCCGTCTGTATTGCATATGAGACCGTTACCGACAGGGCTGGCGGTCTGCCGCTGCTCAAGCCGATGAGCCAGGTCGCCGGGCGCATGTCAATCCAGGCAGGCGCGACCGCTTTGGAGAAAGCGCATGGCGGGCGCGGTGTGTTGCTTGGCGGGGTTCCCGGTGTAAAGCCTGCACAAGTCGTGGTGATTGGTGGCGGCGTTGTCGGTTTCAATGCGGCGCAGATGGCCGTGGGGATGCATGCCGACGTTACCATTCTTGACCGGAATCCGAACGCGCTGGAAAAGCTCGAAAACCATTTCGAAGCGTCGGCCACGGGTATACATTCGACGCAGGCGGCGTTGGCGGAGGAGGTTCGCGCGGCGGATCTGGTCATCGGCGCGGTGCTGATTCCCGGCGCGGCGGCTCCAAAACTGGTCTCCGAGCAGCTTATTTCCGCAATGAAACCTGGCGCGGTCGTTGTCGATGTCGCGATTGATCAGGGGGGGTGTTTCGCCACCTCCAAAGCCACCACCCACGCGGAGCCGACCTACCGTGTTGGAGATGTAGTGCATTACTGCGTCGCCAATATGCCGGGCGCGGTCGCGCGGACCTCCACCTATGCGTTGAACAACGTGACGCTCCAACATGCGCTGGCAATCGCCGGCAAGGGCTGGAAGGCCGCGTTGCAGGCCGATGCCCATCTCGCCAATGGCCTCAATGTCGCATTTGGCAAGGTGACCTATGAGGCTGTCGCGCATGATCTAGGCTATGATTATGTGTCAACGCAATCCATTCTGACGACCTGATCCCGCGAGGAGGCGATGAAGCAGCCCTCATCGCCTTCTACAGGTCAGGCGGCGCAGCCAGTTTGCTTTTCTTCCACGACACCCACATGCGTCATGCGATATGCGCGCCTGTTTCAGTTCAGCAGCGCCTTGCGGCAATCGTTCAGGGAAAATTCGTCGCCGGGCTTTGATCTACGCATTTTGCTGCTCAAACGCTTTGAGGCTTTCCGCGCGTATATGCTCGTGGCACAGCCTGCGCAGATTTATATATGTCTCATCAAGCGTTATGTCCGGATCGCGCGGCCGGGGCAGATCAACCTGGATATCGGCAATGATGCGGCCGGGGCTGGCGCTCATGACAAGGATGCGGTCGCTCAGGAACACCGCCTCATCAATATCATGCGTCACGAACATGACCGTTGTGCCGAATTCCGACCAGATCTGGAGCAGGTTTTCCTGCATCATGTGCCGTGTCTGGCTGTCCAGCGCGCCGAAGGGTTCGTCCATCAGCAGCACGCGCGGATAGTTGGCAAGTGCCCGTGCGATACCAACGCGCTGCTGCATCCCGCCCGATAGTTCCTTGGGATAGCGATCCGAAAATTTGCTGAGACCGACCATCGAAATAAATGTGTCGGCGATGGATTCGGGCTTGGATCTCCCCAGCATGCGAGGACCGAAGGCGACATTCTGCCGGACGGTTTTCCAGGGGAATAGCGAATATTGCTGAAAGACCATGCCACGATCAGGGCCGGGGCCGTTAACTGGCTCGCCATCGATGGTGATCGCCCCCGTCGTTGGCGTTATGTAGCCTGCAACGGAGTTGAGAAGCGTGGATTTTCCGCAACCGGACGGACCGAGTATGGATACGAACTGTCCCGGTTCGACCGCAAGCGATGTCTCTGATACCGCAGACAACCTCCGACCGGCTTTTACAAACGAGACTGAGACTTCGCTCATTTCTATCTTGCCTTGCTTGCTGCGGATCTGCATGGCCGCTTCGTCTGCAAGTCCTTCGGCGGCAGGAACAAAGACATCTTGTGTCGCGATGCTCATGATCTGGCCTTTACGGTCATTGGAATTTGCCTGTTTTCGATGCAATCTGCGTGCCAATAGCAATTTTGCCGAACGCAATCTTGCTGGCTCCGTAGCCTGTTCGTCTAATGCTCCACAAACGCCTTTTCGATCACAAAGGAGGCCGGTTTGCCGCTAGCCCCTTCCGTGAAACCCTGATCTAGCAGCCGGATTTTCAAATCGCTGAGCATTTGCGGACTGCCGCAAAGCATGACGCGATCCCGGTCCGGATCGTAACCGGGTTGGCCGATATCTTCGAAGAGCTGACCGGAATCGATAAGATCGGTAATCCGTCCCTGATGGCGGAACGGTTCGCGCGTCACGGTCGGGTAATAGATCAGCTTTTCGCTAATCAGTTCGCCAAGATACTCGTCATCGGTCAATTCCCTGGCGATCAGGTCACGGTAAGCGAGTTCGGCGACCGATCTGCAGCCATGCGCCAGCACAATCCTTTCATATTTGTCGTATGTTTCGGGATCGCGAATGATGCTCATGAAGGGGGCAAGCCCGGTGCCTGTTGAGAGCAGATAGAGATTCCGGCCAGGCAATAGGTTGTCGAGTACGAGCGTACCCGTGGGCTTCTTGCTGACAAGAATACGATCCCCCTCGACAATGTGCTGCAGCCGCGATGTTAACGGCCCGTCAGGGACTTTGATGCTGAGGAATTCAAGCTCTTCATCGTAATTCGTGCTGACCATCGAATAGGCGCGCAGCAGCGGTTTGCGGTCAATCTGTAAACCGATCATCGTGAACTGGCCGTTGACGAAGCGGAAAGACGGGCTTCGCGTGGCCGTGAAACTGAATAGGCTGTCAGTCCAGTGACGGACTGTGAGAATGGTTTCCTCATTCAGGTTGCTCATAACCTCTCCGTCATAAGTGTTCGTGCGCGCCGGATCCCGGGCCAAATCATACTGATGCCGGACTATCGGTCCCAAAGACTTTTTCCAGCTTGTTCTCGACGCCAAGCCATTCATCTCTGTCGGCGGGGGGATCTTTTGGTTCGGTGATAACGGGCAGGATCTGCGCCATTGCGGTATTCAGCTCCAGCCATTTTTCCAGCCCCGGTTCGGTATCGGCCTTGATTGCGTCCGCCGGGCATTCGGGCTCGCATACCCCGCAATCGATGCACTCGTCCGGATGGATGACAAGCATGTGTTCGCCTTCATAAAAGCAATCGACGGGGCACACCGAAACGCAATCCATATATTTGCAGCGGATGCAATTGTCGGTCACCACATAGGTCATGAAAGGCGCTCCTGAATTGGTAACCGGGATGATCGCATCAATGCCCGTCCGCGTCGGTCAATTACTTGCCAAAAGCTGTTTAAATTCGTTCATCAGAAAAAATTTCCAATTGGCAACTAATTGCTATCGCGAATACCGGCCGTGCCCGATGCTGAGAAAGAGTTTACGGGAGTGCGGGCATGATACCGGAACGGATTGTCGTTATGAACGATCGTACTGCCCTGATGATCGCGTGGCCCGGCGGGGAGCGGGACGAGATCGGTGCAGCCTTGCTTAGGCGCGAATGCCCGTCTGCCAGGGCGCGGCGGGCCCGTATCGAGGAGAGCGACGTCGTCGGCCCCGACGTAAGAATCTCATACGTCAATCCAGTTGGTTTATATGCCGTCAATATCGGCTTCTCGGACGGTGAATATGGGGGCGTCTACCCCTGGACTTACCTGGCGCAACTTGCAGCCCGCTACAGGGCGGAGCGTCTCGGCGCATCGGATTTCATGATTGAAGGAGAGCATGCATGACAATGGACCAGATTACCGGCGGCATGTCGGAAGTGTCATGTGATGTGCTGGTCATAGGCGGCGGCACGGCTGGACCAATGGCTGCCTTGAAAGCGAAGAGAAAGACCCCGGACGCAACCGTCATTCTTCTTGAGAAAGCCAATGTGAAGCGCTCGGGCGCGATCTCCATGGGGATGGACGGGCTGAACAACGCCGTTATTCCAGGCTATGCGACGCCAGAGCAGTATACCAAGGAAATCACGATCGCAAATGACGGCATCGTCAACCAGAAGGCGGTCTATAAATATGCTGAAAGCTGCTATTCGATTATTGAGGAACTGGACAGCTACGGTATCCGCTTTCTGAAAAATGAGAATGGCGATTTCGACGTCAAGAAGGTGCATCATATCGGCACCTATGTGCTGCCGATGCCGAATGGCGAGACCGTCAAGAAGGCGCTCTATCGCCAACTCCGCCGCGCGCGTCTGCTGATCTCCAACCGCTACATGGCCACCCGATTGCTGACCGGAAAAGATGGCCGCATCGCCGGAGCGATTGCGGTCAATACGCGGAATGCGGAGTTTTTAGTGATCAGGGCGAAATCCGTTATTCTCTGCATGGGGGCGGCGGGACGCCTTGGCCTGCCGACGTCGGGCTACATGTATGGTACTTACGAAAATGCGGCGAATTCCGGTGACGGCTATGCGATGGCCTATCATGCCGGCGCCGGGCTCGCCAATCTCGAAAGCTTCCAGATCAATCCGCTGATTAAAGATTACAACGGCCCGGCCTGCGCTTATGTTGCTGGCCCGTTTGGTGCGTATACGGCGAATAATGACGGCGCGCGTTTCATCGAATGCGACTATTGGTCCGGGCAGATGATGCTCGAATTCTTCAATGAGCTGCAATCCGGCAAGGGGCCGGTTTTCCTCAAGCTCAACCATCTGCATAGCGACACGATCAGCGAGATCGAACATACGTTGCACAATGTCGAGCGCCCGACTCGCGGCAATTTCCACGAGAACCGCAACACCGATTACCGAAAAGAGATGATCGAGATGCATATCTCCGAGATCGGCTTCTGCTCGGGGCACAGCGCGTCCGGTGTTTTCGTAGATGAATTCGGGCGTACGACCGTGCCCGGCCTCTACGCGGCGGGAGATATGGCGAGCGTGCCGCACAACTACATGCTGGGCGCGTTCACCAATGGCTCGATCGCCGGAGAGGACGCAATGTCCTATGCCAATGACGTCGATTTTGCCGACTTCGACCCCGCCGATATTGCAGCGGAAAAAGAGCGCGTGCTCGCCCCCACAAAACGTGAAGACGGGATACCGGCGAACCAGATCGAGTATAAAACGCGCCGTCTGGTGAACGACTATCTTCAGCCGCCGAAAGTCACGATGAAATACGAACTCGCACAGCGCCGCTTCGCGGAGGTTCGCGAGGATATGGAAAATCACATGATTGCGCGCAATTCGCATGAGCTGATGCGGTCGCTGGAAGCAAGCTCGATCATCGATTGCGCGGATATGGCCGCCCATGCCTCGCTCTATCGCACCGAAAGCCGCTGGGGGCTTTACCATCTGCGTACAGATTATCGGGAAAAGAACAATGAGGACTGGTTCTGCCATACGCTTCTGTCGAAGCAGGATGGTGTGATGACGAGCGAAACACGGCCGGTTGACGACTACATAGTGCCGATCGCGGACGACGAAAAGGATCTGTATGACAAGCAGCGGATCAAGATTAGCGCTTGATGCATAAAATCCCGAAAAAACGGAGGTAAATCATGCCATTGGCTTCCCAGGAGACGACTGTTCCGGTCGTTGTCGATGAAGCGAAATGCATCGCGGAAAAAGGGTGCACGGTTTGTGTCGAAGTCTGTCCGCTCGATGTATTGCGGATTAGCGATATGAGTAAGAAAGCCTATATGGCCTACGACGAATGCTGGTACTGCATGCCATGCGAAGCGGATTGTCCGACAGGCGCCGTCACTGTGAATATCCCCTATCTTCTGAAGTGAGGTATGCTGATGGCCGGTCCATTCGACGCGTATAGCGAGCTTGACGACATCGCCGAGCGTCTGCGTGCGTCCGACGCAGGCGAACGCC
>JAHQVI010000200.1 GCA_019634405.1 Hyphomicrobiales bacterium | reverse complement strand
TTCCCGGTCAGTTTGACGGCATTCTTGACGCTGATGAGACCGGTGAGGCGATCGCGCCGCTGAATTTCGATATTGTCAAGCCGGACGGGACGGTGTTGCCGGTAACCGCCAAGGCCGTCCGTCTTCCGGGTTCGGCGCCGGACAGTGAGGGCGGCCTGTTCGGCACCATCCTGGAGCGTTATGGCCAGATCGATCAGAAGGTCATAGAAGGGCAGATCAATGAGCTGATGAATCTCCTGATCTCCGCGCCGATCGCTGTCGCCGCCATTTCGCAGGAAGGACGTATCACCAACGCCAATCCGGCCTTTGCGAAATTCACCGGGATGAATCGCGTATCCGGCGACGTGAACCTGTTCGAGCTGGTCGATAAATCGACACTGGAGCCGCTGCAATATGCCGTTGAGAAGGCGGCTGCGAACAAGGCCTCGATCACGCCGGTCGATATCAGCATCAAGGACGGCAAGGCGGGGCGCCTGCTGCTCAGTTCGGTTCCGGGCGCGCGCGCGATGGGCGTCGCCGCCCTTGTTTTCGGGATAGATACGTCCGAACAGCGCTCATTGGAAGAACAGATCGCGCAAGGCCAGAAGATGCAGGCCATCGGCCAGCTTGCCGGCGGCATTGCGCATGATTTCAACAATGTGCTGACGGCGATCATCGGCTTTTCGGACCTCCTGCTCGCCAATCATCGTCCGTCCGATCCGTCCTTCGCGGACATCATGAATATCAAGAACAACGCCAATCGCGCCGCTGGTCTCGTGCGGCACATGCTGGCGTTTTCACGCAAACAGACCTTGCGGCCGGTGGTCATGTCGCTGACCAATGCGCTGGAAGATCTGATGAACCTGCTTGACCCGCTTCTTGGCGAAAAGGTCAAGGCGCGCGTGATCCACGGTCGCGATCTCTGGCTGGTCAAGGTCGATCCGACGCAATTCGAGCAGGTCATCATGAATCTGGCTGTCAACGCGCGCGACGCCATGCCGGATGGCGGCGAGATCACGATCCGCACGTCAAATGTCAGCGAGCGCGAATCGGCAAGCCTGGGGCATGCGGTGATGGAGCCGGGCGAATATGTGCTCTGCGAGGTTAGCGACACCGGCATTGGGATGTCGGCCGAGGTCATGGACAAGATCTTCGAACCGTTCTTTTCGACCAAGGATGTCGGCAAGGGCACCGGGCTTGGCCTGTCAACGGTTTACGGTATCGTCAAGCAGACGGGTGGTTTCATCTTCGCTGACAGCAAGATCGACAGCGGCACGGTTTTTCGCATCTATCTGCCGCGCTGTGAGGAAAGTCCGGCGCAACCGGTGGGAACGTCTGTCGATAAACCTGTGAAGAAGGAAAAGGAAGCGGGCAAGGATCTGACCGGCTCCGCGACCGTTCTGCTCGTGGAAGATGAAGACGCGGTCCGCAGTTTTGCCGCACGCGCGCTCACGACACGGGGCTACAAGGTTCTCGAAGCATCCAGCGGCGCGCATGCGCTGGAGGTGATGAACGAGCATCAGGCGGATGTTGATATTGTCGTCAGCGATGTGGTCATGCCGGAGATGGATGGTCCGACGATGCTCAAGCATCTGCGCAAGACCAACCCGGGTCTGAAAATCATCTTCATCTCCGGCTATGCCGAGGATGCGTTCCGCAATGGTCTCAGCGAAGATGACGCCTCGACTTTCGCTTTTCTGCCAAAGCCGTTCTCGCTGAAAGTATTGGCGGAGAAGGTCAAGGATATATTGGAAGAAAACTGACCTCCCCGTTCCGCGTCTTGTCGATTATCTCAGTAATTTCCTCCGGATGTGTAAGTAGAAAAACGTGTTGAAAGCCTTGTGTGTGGCTTGTAACAAGGAACAAAATGCGTACATTTGGATGGGCCGAAGTGTTGCAGCGTGGTTGTCGGTGTGAAATAAAGGAGCATGGAAGATGGCGAAAGCCGGTTTGCGGCTCGTAGAGGGGGCTGATATGGACAAGCAGAAAGCGCTCGAAGCCGCGTTGGGCCAGATCGAAAAGAACTTTGGTAAAGGTTCGGTCATGCGGCTGGGCAAGTCTGAACAGCCCGTTGAGATTGAAAGTATTCCAACGGGTTCGCTCGGGCTTGATATTGCCCTTGGCATTGGCGGTCTGCCGCGCGGGCGCGTTATCGAGATTTACGGCCCTGAATCCTCGGGCAAGACGACACTTGCGCTTCACTGCGTCGCCGAGGCGCAGAAACGCGGCGGGATCTGCGGTTTTGTCGATGCCGAACATGCGCTTGATACGATTTATGCGCGCAAGCTTGGCGTCAATCTGGAAGAGCTCATTTTCTCCCAGCCTGATAGCGGCGAGCAGGCGCTGGAGATTACCGATACGCTGATCCGTTCCGGCGCTCTCGACGTCATCGTCGTCGACTCGGTCGCCGCCCTAACGCCCAAGGCCGAAATCGAGGGCGAAATGGGCGATGTCCTGCCCGGCATGCAGGCGCGCCTCATGAGTCAGGCGCTGCGCAAGCTCACGGCGTCGATCTCCAAGTCGCATACGATCGTCATTTTCATTAACCAGATCCGCATGAAGATTGGCGTCATGTTCGGCAATCCGGAGACCACCACAGGCGGCAATGCGCTGAAATTCTACTCCTCGGTTCGTCTCGATATTCGCCGCATTGGGCAAATCAAGGAGCGCGACGAGGTTGTCGGCAACCAGACCCGCGTTAAGGTTGTCAAGAACAAGGTTGCACCGCCCTTCCGCCAGATCGAATTCGACATCATGTATGGCGAAGGTGTCTCCAAACAAGGAGAAATCCTTGATCTTGGCGTGAAAGCGGGAGTTGTGGAGAAAGCCGGCTCCTGGTTCTCTTATGACGGGCAGCGCATAGGGCAGGGGCGCGAAAACGCCAAGACGTTTCTGAAGCAGAATCCTGAAATTCAAGACAAGATCGAAAGAGCGATCCGCCAGAATGCCGGGTTGATTTCCGAAAAGATTCTCGGCGAAGTTGAAACGGACGCTGAAGGCACGCCACCCGAAGATCAAACCAGCACGCGCTCGTCCAAGAAGGCCGACTAGGAATACGGTCTCACGACCGGGTCCGCTCTGCCTGTCGCAGTGGAATTTTCGCTCGGAGCCGCCTGTCACTGGACAGTCCGCATTGTCGTGCGTTAGACAGAAGCACGGTATATTCGCAAGTCTTCAAGTTTCACGGACGTTGCTTCGCAACTGATCATCGGGCGACGTCTGGAGATTGGCAATCCGCACGGGCGGGTGAAAGTTAGCAACGATGCGCACAAATGAAATTCGGTCCGCTTTTCTGAACAGTTTCAAGGCGAATGGGCATGAAATCGTGCCGTCAAGTCCGCTTGTCCCGCAGAACGATCCGACACTGATGTTTACCGCTGCCGGTATGGTGCAGTTCAAGAACGTCTTCACGGGCCTCGAAAAGCGGCCATATAGCCGTGCCGTGACGTCGCAGAAATGCGTCCGCGCCGGTGGCAAGCACAATGATCTCGACAATGTCGGCTACACCGCACGCCATCACACCTTCTTCGAGATGCTCGGGAATTTCTCTTTCGGCGATTATTTCAAGGCCGAGGCGATCGAGTTTGCCTGGAAGCTGATCACGAAAGAATTCGGAATTCCGGCCAAGCGTCTGACAGCCACGGTCTATGCCGATGATGACGAGGCGTTCGATCTCTGGCGCAAGATTGCCGGCCTGCCTGAAGAGCGCATCATACGCATTGCCACATCGGACAATTTCTGGGCGATGGGCGACACCGGGCCCTGCGGCCCCTGCTCGGAAATCTTCTATGATCATGGCGACAAGATCCCCGGAGGCCCCCCTGGCAGCCCGGATGAGGATGGCGACCGCTTCACCGAAATCTGGAATCTGGTGTTCATGCAATATGAGCAGATCACGCCTGACGAGCGTGTTGATCTGCCAAGGCCGTCGATCGATACGGGCATGGGGCTGGAACGAATCGCCGCCGTGCTTCAGGGCGTCCACGACAATTACGACATTGATCTGTTCAAGGCGTTGATCGAGGCGTCCGTCGAAGCCAGTGGCGTGGCGGCAAAAGGCGAGCAGCGAATCAGCCACCGTGTGATTGCCGACCATCTGCGTTCGACCAGTTTCCTGATTGCCGATGGCGTTCTTCCCTCCAATGAAGGCCGCGGTTATGTGCTGCGCCGGATCATGCGCCGCGCTATGCGTCATGCCCATCTGCTCGGCGTGAAAGAGCCGCTGATGTGGCGGTTGGCGCCGGCGCTTATCCGCGAGATGGGGCAGGCCTTTCCCGAACTTGTGCGTGCAGAGCCGCTGATCACCGAGACGCTCAAGCTTGAGGAAACACGCTTCCGCAAAACGCTTGAGCGTGGTCTGACGCTGCTCGACGAGGCGACGACCGAGCTGTCGACAGGCGATACGCTCTCCGGAGACGTGGCGTTCAAGCTCTACGACACCTATGGTTTTCCACTCGATCTGACGCAGGATGCGCTCAAGGCGCGCGCTATCGAAGTTGACCGCAAGGGCTTTGACGAGGCGATGGGGCGCCAGCGTGCCGAAGCGCGCAAGGCCTGGGCGGGGTCGGGCGAAGCGGCAACCGAACGCGTCTGGTTCGAGCTGCGCGAAAAATTCGGCGCAACCGAATTCCTCGGCTACCAGACCGAAAAGGCTGAAGGGCAGATCCTCGCCATCATCAAGGGCGGCAAGGAAGTCAAACAGCTCAAGAAAGGCGAAGACGGCGCGGTCATCGTCAATCAGACCCCTTTCTATGGCATGTCGGGTGGTCAGCTCGGCGATGAGGGCGAGATCCGCGGCGTCAAGGGCGCATTGTTTCGCGTGAGTGATACTGAGAAAAAGCTCGGCGATCTTTTTGTCCATGTCGGCCAGGCGGAAAAAGGCCCGATCAAGCTTGGCGACGAAGTCGAGCTTGAGGTCGACCACGCGCGCCGGACAGCAATCCGCGCCAACCATTCGGCGACCCACCTTCTGCATGAAGCGCTCCGTCAGGTGCTGGGTACGCATGTTGCGCAGAAGGGCTCACTCGTTGCGCCGGGACGGCTACGCTTCGACTTCTCGCATCCAAAACCGATCTCGGCAGAGGAGTTGCAGGCAGTCGAGGATATCGCCAATGCGATGGTCCTGCAAAATGAACCGGTCATTACGCGGCTGATGGCGGTTGATGAAGCCATCGAGGCTGGCGCGATGGCGCTGTTCGGCGAGAAATATGGCGATGAGGTCCGCGTGGTCTCTATGGGGACTGCGATCGACGGGGAGAAGGCGGGCAAGAGCTATTCGGTAGAGCTGTGCGGGGGAACGCATGTCATCCGCCTGGGTGATATCGGGCTTGTCAAAATCGTCGCTGAAAGCGCGGTGGCGGCCGGGGTCCGGCGCATCGAGGCTCTGACCGCTCAGGGCGCGCGCGCCTATCTCAGCGAACAGGACCGACTGATGCAGCAGGCGGCTGGCGCGCTCAAGGTCAGGCCGGAGGAGTTGCCTGCACGCATTGCGGCGCTGATGGATGAGCGGCGCCGTCTCGAACGTGAACTGACCGAGGCAAAGAAGGCGATTGCTCTTGGCGCAGGCGCCAGCGGCGGCGCAGGCCAGAATGATGGCGACTATGTTCGGCAGGTCGGCAAGATTTCGCTGATGGCGCGAACCGTGCGTGGCATTCCCACGAAGGACCTGCGTGGCCTGGTCGATGACGGCAAGAAACAGCTCAAATCCGGCATTGTCGCAATCGTTGGCGTTTCAGAAGAAGGCAAGGCGGGGCTCGTTGTCGGGGTTACTGATGATCTGACGGCTGATTATAATGCTGTCGATCTGGTGCGCGCCGGCGCTGAAGTGCTTGGCGGCGGCGGTGGCGGTGGACGTCCCGATATGGCGCAAGCCGGTGGTCCCGATGGCGGCAAGGCTGAAGCGGCCCTCGTTGCGATCGAGGCTCGGCTCGCCGCTCATGCAGACGCCGCCGCCTGACCTTAGCGGCTTGTTGAGCGTGACCGGCGGTACCGGTCTCGCCAATCCGGACAGGTGTCATGATGACGGACTGGAGCCTTGGACAGAGTTTCGATTTTCGCGGCGATGCGGTCGCATATGACATTTTTGGCGATGGCGAAGCTGTCGTCCTCATTCACGGCACGCCATTTTCATCCCATGTCTGGCGTCGGATCGCGCCTGAGCTGGCTCGGGATTACAAGGTCCATATTTTCGATCTGCTCGGCTATGGCCAGTCGGCCAAACGGGAAGGGCAGGACGTTTCGCTCGGCGTCCAGAACGAAGTCTTCGCATCGCTTCTGGACCACTGGAAGATCGAAAATCCCAAAATTATTGCGCATGATTTCGGCGGTGCAACGGCTCTGCGGGCGCATTTTCTGAATGGCTACGATTATCGCAAGCTGCTGCTGATTGATCCGGTCGCTATCGCGCCATGGGGATCGGCGTTCGTTCGCCATGTCCGCGACCATGAAGCCGCTTTTGCGGGCCTGCCGGAGAGCTACCACAGGGCGATGCTCGCAGCCTATATACGCGGTGCGGTCTACCGGACCATGACGGACGATGAACTCGTTCCCTATCTTGCGTCCTGGCTCGGGCAGCCGGGCCAAGCCGGTTTCTATCGACAGATTGCGCAGATGGATCAGATTTATACGGACCAGGTGCAAGGCAATTATGGCGCTCTGCGCTGCCCGGTAAAACTGCTTTGGGGTCACGAGGATGAGTGGATTCCGATAATGCGGGGGCGGGAGCTGGCCGCCATGCTGCCCGGCTGCGAACTGATCGGGATCGATGCTTGCGGGCATCTGATGCAGGAAGACGCGCCTGAGGCCATCATCGCCGCGGCGCTGCGCTTCTTCGCTGCCTGAGCGGCAAAGCAATCCGAGCATTGCTGACACAAGCGCCTGCCGGATTGCTTCCGATGCAAGATTTCGGCTTGGGGTTTGGTCCTGACGTGGATGATTCGTTTCCGTTGGTATGGCTCAGCTTTTTCCTTTGGCGTCGCCGCGGAAGATTGCGCCCGTCCGAATGGCGATTTGCGCCTCATCACGTCAAATGAAAGCGTAAGGCGGGAACGGTTCAACGTGATGCCGCAAATAAAAATCCCCGACGAGAAGCCGGGGATTTCAGCTCAAAATGGCGAGGCCGTTGGCAGATCAGACCGCCATAGCTTTCTGCAGATTCTCGGAGACTTTGTCGATGAAGCCTTCTGTGGACAGCCATGTCTGTTCATCGCCAACCAGCAGCGCAAGGTCTTTGGTCATGAAGCCGGACTCGATCGTGCTGACGATAACCTCTTCCATCTTCTCGGCGAATTTCGCCAACTCGGCATTGTCATCCAGCTTGGCGCGATGCTTCAGCCCGCGTGACCATGCATACATGGACGCCGTCGAATTGGTTGACGTGGCGTTGCCTTTCTGATGTTCGCGATAGTGGCGCGTCACGGTGCCGTGGGCGGCTTCCGCCTCGACGGTCTTGCCGTCCGGCGTCATCAGAACCGACGTCATCAGGCCGAGCGAGCCATAGCCCTGTGCGACCGTATCGGACTGCACATCGCCATCATAGTTCTTGCAGGCCCAGACGAAACCGCCCGACCATTTCAGAGCGGCAGCGACCATGTCGTCGATCAGACGGTGTTCATAGGTGATGTTGGCGGCTGCGAATTTGTCCTTGAATTCAGCGTCGTAGACGTCCTGGAACAGATCCTTGAACCGGCCATCATAGGCTTTGAGGATCGTGTTCTTGGTCGAAAGGTACACGGGCCAGCCAAGGTTCAGACCATAGTTGAAGGACGCCCGCGCAAAGTCGTAAATCGACGGATCGAGGTTATACATCGCCATCGCGACGCCGGCATCGGGCGCATCGAACACTTCGCGCTCGATCACCTCGCCATCAGCTCCCTCGAACTTCAGCGTCAGCTTGCCGGGTCCTGGAAAAGTGAAGTCCGTGGCGCGATATTGGTCGCCATAGGCATGACGCCCGACAACGATGGGTTGCGTCCAGCCCGGCACAAGACGCGGCACGTTCTTGCAGATGATCGGTTGGCGGAAGATCACGCCGCCCAGAATGTTGCGGATCGTCCC
>JAHQVI010000199.1 GCA_019634405.1 Hyphomicrobiales bacterium | reverse complement strand
TCCACTTTTCGGTCCGATGCTCTTTTGCTTGAAGCATCGGATTTACCCGAAAACCGGTATCCACTTTTCGGTCCGATGCTGTAGCTGCGTCGACAGTTCACTTCGACTTACGGGGCAAAAGCTTTATGCTCGGCTTGAAACTCTGACCACGTGAAGCGTGATGATTGCTGAGATTGTCATAACCACCGCTGCTCTGACGCTGATTATTGCAGCGCGCTATCTTGTCTTCTCCGGGCTTGCCTATTGGCTTTTGTGGCGGCGGGGCGGGGAAAAACTGCGCGCAAAGCGGCTCAATCGCGACCGCCCGATGAAGCGCGTCATTATGCAGGAAATCCGCCTGTCACTGCTGTCATCGGCCTTTTACGCCGCGCCCGCCGCTGTCGCTCTGGTCTATTGGCTGCATGGCGGCACGGCAATCTATGATGACTGGACGCTATATGGCGGCGCACCCTATCTGCTGCTTAGCACGTTCATCTATCTGATCGTTCAGGATACGCATTATTACTGGATGCATCGGCTGATGCACCACCCGAAGCTGTTCTCATGGACACATGCCGGACATCACCGTTCGCGCCAGCCGACGCCCTTCGCATCATTCGCTTTCGATCCGGCCGAGGCTGCGCTTGTTGCATGGCTCCTGCCCGCAATGGCTTGCTTCATTCCGGTGCATATCGGCGTCGTTATTGCGCTGCTGACCTTGATGACGGTAACGGCCGTGCTCAACCATTCCGGTTGGGAGGTGCTTCCTGAGCGCTTTGTGAGTGGCCCGATCGGACGGCATCTGATCTCCGCCACTCATCACAACCTGCACCACCAGCGCTATGGAAAGAATTTCGGGCTCTATTTCCGCTTCTGGGACCGCCTGATGGGCACGGATATGATGCCGGAGACGCCAGCCGCGCCCGGCACAGCCTCAGTCTCGGTAACCCGTTAAGTCCGGCGGCCCAGCACTACTTTGGCATTTTTCGTTGATACCGGATCATAACAAATGCTCTAGGCTCTTGTTTTTTAAGCACTTTGCGGGCGGCGAACTGCGGACGCTTCGCCTGAAAGCGCTCTAGCGGCTGAACGTATCGCAGCTATCGAAATTGCCGCTTTCAAAACCCCGGCGGAACCACCGAACGCGCTGCTCGGACGAGCCATGCGTGAAGGCGTCAGGCACAATATAACCCGTCGTCCGCTTCTGGATACGGTCATCGCCGATCGCAGCTGCGGCGGTCAGCGCTTCGTCAATATCACCTGCATCCAGGACTCTCAGATCGCGCTGGGCGAAATGGGCCCACAGCCCGGCATAACAATCCGCCTGCAATTCCATGCGCACCTGAATTGCGTTCGCTTCCCGCTTGCTTGCGCGCGCCTTGGCCTGCATGACCTGCTGCGTGATACCCAGCAAGGTCTGGACATGATGGCCGATCTCATGGGCGATCACATAGGCTTGCGCAAAGTCGCCCGGTGCGCGGAAGCGGCTTTTCAGATCGTCATAGAAGGACAGATCGATATAGACCTTATTGTCCAGCGGACAATAGAACGGCCCCATCGCCGCCTCTCCGGTTCCGCAGCCGGACCGGGTTGAATCACGAAAGAGCACGAGGGTCGGTTTCTGATAGGCTTGTCCGCTCTCGGCGAATTTCCGCGTCCAGTAATCTTCTGTATCCTTTAGGACAACGGCGACAAAATCACCCTTCTCACGATCTTCGGCGCTAATTTCCGTCGGCTGGGACGTGGTGCGCTCGCTGAATGACGGGGAACTGCCGCCTCCGCCCAGCAGCACGCGCGGATCGACGCCCAGCATCAGCATGATAACGACGACGACAATCAGGCCGACAATGCCGATCCCCCCGCCGCGCCCTTTCGGCATGGGAATACGCACACCGCGACCGGACATGCCGCCACGGCCGCGCGGAAATGGAAAACCGAACCCACGCCTGCCGGACTGGCCGCGGCGATCCTCGACATTCTCACTCTTTTTGCGTCCGCGCCATCGCATGGCAATCCTCCCTGGTCTCTACTGTTCTGTCTGCTGCGGTGCCCGATTTTCAACAACCACCAGCGATTTTGGCTCTGAAGGCGCACGAAGATGGCTCCGCACAGATTTGGACGCCGCAACGACGCCGGAATGCGCAAACAACTCATGATTGCGCTCAATGTCGCGCAGATCATAGCGGTAATTGACCATAAGGCCATGCGCCTCCTTCATTCCGCGCGGCGACACATTGCCGAGCCAATTGATCCGCTCCAGACGCGCGCCATTGCCCAGATGGAAGCGCGCAACGGGATCGACCGGCTGCCCATTCACATTCTTCGCCACCAGGAAATAGTGCGATGCGGCATTCATGATGATCGACTGCAGGGCTTCGGATAATTCCTCATCCTCCATCCAGGCTTCATCCGTGAGATTGTCAAGGATGGCCAGCTCAGTCGCATCTAGATAGGATAGGAGATTGCTATTGCGGGCTCTTTGGAACCACGCGCTGAAACCGGGAATTGGCGACAGGGTCACGAAAGTCTTCAAACTTGGTATGGCCCGGGTCAGATCCTCAACGACATGTTTGATCAGAAAATTCCCGAAGGAAATCCCGCGCAACCCCTCCTGGCAATTTGAAATTGAATAGAAGACGGCCGTCGTCGGCTCAGGCGTGTCTTTCGGCTCGCGGCGCTCTTCTTCAAGAACCTGGGAAATCGTCGAGGGAATGTGGCGCGTCAGCGCGACCTGTACGAAAATCAGCGGTTCGTCGACCAGCGAGGGATGAAAATAGGCAAAACACCGCCGGTCCGCCGGATCAAGCCGGCGGCGCAGGTCGTCCCAGCCGCGGATTTCGTGGACGGCTTCATAGTTGATAATCTTTTCCAGAATATTTGCCGGGGTCGACCAGTCGATGCGCTGCAAGACAAGAAAGCCGCGATTGAACCACGAGGTGAGTTGACTGATGAAATCGCGATCGACTGCCGCGAGATCCGGATTGCCCTTCATATGATCGAGCAGATCCTTCCGCATCTTCACGATTTCGGCGGTTGCGCCCGGCGCAAGATTCAGCCGGCGGAGAAATTCGAGACGCGGCGATTCCACGGAGCGGGTCAGTTTTTTGAGCGTATCATTATTGGGGGAATTGATATATGCGCGGGCCGCCTCAGCGAGATCTGCCGTGTCCGGAGAGAATTCATGGGCGAGAAACTCGAAATAGGCCAGTTTCTGACTTTCGTCCAACCCCTTGTAAGCATTAAGTATTTGCAAGGCAATCGCGACGCCCGACGCCTCGCCGCGCCCTGAAAGTAACCCTTTGGAAAGACTTTCAATTGTTTCATCATGGCTGAAGCCGAAGCCGGACAAATCGAGAAGCTGGCGTCCGCGGCCGGAGATCCTGTTCAGCAGCTCCTCAAAAAACGATGCACTCATATGACCTCGATATTTTGCAGCAAAATCATTGTTAACGCAGTTGAACAGGTGAATCTAGAAGTCTGAGCATTGCGAAGATGCTGTGATTGCCTGTAAGCTACTAAGCCGTTATCTTTAATTGTCAGCTGGTATACAATCGCAAAGACTATCTGCGCCACTTGTATGACCGGCTGATTTTTTGACCGCACTCATGCAGCGAAAATTCTAAAATCACCTAGTTGTCTGAAACATCAACGGTTTGGATTTATGACCTCGTCACTTGCCGAAAATCTGAAGTCGAAAATCGAACATGAAATACTGATGTTCAATTTCAAGCCTGGTGACCGGCTCGACGAGGTTCGTCTGGCAGAGCGCTATGGTAGTTCGCGCACGCCGGTGAGGGAAGCACTACGTTTGCTCGCCGCGGAGGCTTTGGTTCAAATTCGTCCACATCGCGGGGCGATCGTGGCGGGCCTCAGCGTCACGGAACTGATCGAAATGTTCGAGATGATGGCGATCTATGAGGGCGTCTGCGCACGTCTGGCCGCCCGCCATGCAACGCCGAGGGACATTGCGGTCATGTATGAAGCGCATGAAGAATGCCGCAAGCACGCCGACGCGGATGATTATGAAGCCTATTGCATCGCAAATGTCCGCTTTCATGAGCGGATTTATTTCGCAAGCCGCAACAGCCATCTGATCAAGCAGACAATCGGAACGCGCAACAGGATTGCCGCCTATCGCCGTTTCCAGCTTCGTCGTCACAACCGGCTCAAGGAATCATTCACCGAACATGAATATGTTCTTGAAGCCATCAAAAAGGGAGATGGCGAGGCAGCCGACCGCCTGATGTACGAGCATATTTCCGTTCAGACGGCGCGGACCGCATCGCTAATCACGAATCTTCCGCCCGGTTATTTTGCTGAAGCAAATCCCGCAAGTGACAGGTTGGATCAGGAACCGGATGACAATCGGCCATTCCCGCATGCGGCGCTTGGTTTCGAATAAGCAGGCGGGAGCGGTGGCCGTCAATGGCCGCCGCCATTACGCCCCCTCACAAGCGCCTCGGCAAAAAAGCGCATGACGCGGGGAAACTGCTCGCGCCATAGTTCCCAATCATGACCGCCATTCTCGATGCGCAACTCGGCAGGCAAAGTCGCGCGCCGCATCGCGGCATATAGATCAGCGCTTCCTTCGTAAAAGCGGAAATAATCATCATCGCCGGACATAATAAGAATTTCAGGCTGTTCCGCGTGCTCGGACAATGCATTGACGCGGCCAAAAGGGCTGCGGTCCCGATAAACTCCGGCGTCGAACGGACGTCCGTAAGCCCCCTGAAACCAGAATTCTGCCTTCTCCTGCGTGACAGCATCACCCTCCTCGATCGGTGCATCGATTGAGGGAATGCCGATATCCCTGAACAGCGCGCCGCTCAGGCTTGCCGCCGCCCTATACCGCCCTGGATGAAAGAAGGCGAAACGCATTGCGCCATAGCCGCCCATCGAGAGCCCTGCAACATACCGGCCCGATCGCGCAGATATCGTCCGATAGGCCTCATCAATCTTTGCGGGCAGATCACGAACAATCGCGGTTTCATAATTCCCCGGTCCGCCAATCTCGGCGCTGTCGACATACCAGCTTTTCTCCGCAAACGGCATGACCGCAATAAAGGGCGGAATCTGCCCGCTGCCGATCAGACGGTCCAGCACGTCGCCGGCATGCCCGAATTCAAGCCATTCATTGTTGTTAGCGCCATAACCATGCAACAGATAGACGACCGGAAACCGGTCTTCCGGGTCAGTATGATAGGCGTCAGGCAGATAGATGCTGTAGCGCATCTGGCCATCCAGCGCTTCGCTGAAGACGCTCTGATCGGTCTTGACGGATCCCGCATGCGCGGAAGCGGTCCAAATGACGAGCAGCGCCGCCAAAAGCGGGGAAACAAGCTTAGCCATTGGTCGTACGATCCCTTGACCTGACTTCCTGAACGAGTTTTCCGATCCATCTCTCGACACGGTCAGCGTTCACGCCAAAATCCTTTCTGCCAAGCTGTGAGCGCGAATAGATCGCAACAGTGCTACGCAATAGATCAAGCTCTACATAGCGCACGATAATCGTATCAGGGAAATGCATTGTTTCGCTGCGCTGAACATACCGGTCCGTAGGGGGGGAGTCCTGAACATCGACGAGGGTCAGGCGGCGCTCCCCCATCAGCGCCCTGCGCATGGCGTGGCGCAATTCGTCGGTTCCGATCCGAAAGACCGGTGGCGGAATATCAGATTGCCCGCAAAGACTGCCCGGACAGGCGAGCGCGTCATTCCGCGTTTTTCGCCTTTCCAGCATCTCGAACTCTACATTGCCCAGATCAGCCGGACCGAACAGCTCCCAGACTCGCTCAGGCCCCGCCAGCCGCAATCCAAGCGCCGATACCGCAACAAGAATCACCAGTCCGGCCAGCAGCCAATACGAAAATGTCATCAGCCCCTTTCCCGTTATTGCAGATCCTGTGTGAATATTGAATACGACAGAAGCGCGGCAAACGGAAATAGGGAACCGGGACATGAAAGATCAAGGGGCGGGGCCTAGAGCATTTCCGTTCATACGGGCTCATAACAAATGCTCTAGCGTCCTGTTTTTACACGGTTTCCGGGCGGCAAACCGGGATCACTTCGCCTGAAAGCGCTCTAAATGACGAGAAAGATGAAAAACAGGGAAAAAATGCCCAGAGGCACCAGGATTGGCCAGAGTTCGGCCTGTTGCACAACCTCGGCGGGTTCGGGGGCAGGTTCGGGGGTCGGTTCCGGGATAGGAACATCGCCGCTCCCCGAACACACCACGCATGTTACCGATTCTATGGACGGTTTGTCCTCCTTTGTGGCGATTACATAATTGATGCCTGACCCCTTGCAATGAGGACATGTGATCTTTTCAACCATAAACCGTACCCCCGTACGCTCAAACTTCATACTTATACGATTAGTGGTTTGTAAGTTTCCAGAGGGTTAACCGACGCGCATCTCCGGCAATCCTACTTACTCACTGATGCACTTTTGCCGTCAAAGCGGTTTTAAACCTTTATTTTATGCAATATCAATGAGTTAGCCTAACAAAAGATGGCGAAAATGCAGAATAATTCTGTCAAAAATCCCGTTATTGACGAAGATAGGGACCTTATTAGGTCCAAGGAAATTTATCTAAAGATTGCCTGGTGGATGCTGGTCTGTGCTGCTTCTATTATCCAGCACAAATACTTCGTCTTCAAGGCCGGGCTGTTGACCAGGGCGAGCTGGTGGCGATTGCTGAAACACGACCTGTCCAAGTTCGGCTGGGAGGAGTGGTACGGCTACGCACGGAACTGGCATGGGGATAAGGGCGACTATGAAGCATGGCAGCGCGCCTGGCTCCATCATCGGAACGTCAATGACCATCACTGGCAATACTGGGTCGAGCATGATAACGGCTTTGTGATAGTGCACCCTATGCCAATCGAGGCTGTGCGGGAGCTGGTGGCTGACTGGATCGGAGCCACGCGGACACACACCGGCCGAGTTACTCGTCGGAGAGATTGGGTTCGAAACTCACCGGTGCTTAGATTGAGCCGTGACGGTGATATTGCGGTGAAAGTTGACATAAGGGGGGGGAATTATTTTTTAACTATATGAAATTTGAACTATAAAAGAGTATATCTCAAGTTACACGAGCTAATTGATTAGCATCTCAAATCCGAGGGTAATAAAGTTATCCTACATGCAAACGATTAAAACTCACCATCATGAAATATCAGTCTATACCTGAAGTCGACCGAACACCTGCTCAATGGCAAGCACAATTTACAGATCTAGCGACCGAATTAAATGCCAATTATCAGAAAAACAAGCTGATCAAAGGTACCCGCACTGAATTTCTAAGACCGATTTTAGGCGACTTAAATGCTTCACACAGCTATTTTCGTCGATCATTGTATAATGGTAGATATGATTATAACCATTGTTTCGCCCTTACACTATCGCCACGAAGACATACATTTATCGAATATCCACTATACATTGGCAGTCGTTTTGATAACGATTCTATGTATATTTTGTTTGATCATCTAGGAATATCACGTAAAGAGTTACACTCGCGCCATGGAGGACGTAGAGGTTCTACCAAACTCGTAGCAAGTTCAATGCGCTTAGCCGAAGAAAAATTACTTCCCGCGTTTCTTAAGATAATTCGATCAAGGAAGAGTTATTTACTTGAGTGTGTGGATGTTTTTTCAAAAATACATGAGTTTTATGAAATAAAATTCGGAAATACGCAAAATGCATTTGAAAGTGATGATTTGAAAAACTCTATCAATGAGTTGTTCGGAATCTCTAATGAAGACTTAAAAATTCAAAATTCGATGGCAGGAAGACATTTCACGGGATGTCCGGCTTCTAAATATGCCAAAATTCATCGAACCCCAATACTGGACTGTAATTTCGGTGTTTATGTTTTTTTCGGATTTCCTTGTTGATGCAGATGATATGGTCTCGATTCGAAACACGCTGGAGAATTTGTAGCGTATCCCGAAATACTATTGGTATGTCGTTTGTGAATCGACAGGCCGGACCTTTTTCGAGCTAAACTCTGACGCTCTACCTATGACTGCTCTGAGGCGAAAGTGTCAGTCAATAAATTGAGCCGCTACGGATAAATACTGATTCATTTCTAACGTGACGT
>JAHQVI010000198.1 GCA_019634405.1 Hyphomicrobiales bacterium | reverse complement strand
GCTGATAGGAAATTTCTGCCCAGCTTGTCGTATCGGGTCGCGATCCGTCGAAAATCCTTCAGCCGACAGAAGGCATTCTCGATGAGATGTCGATCCTTGTAACGTGTTTTGTCGAACCGGATTTTTCGTTTTCGATTGGATCGGCCGGGAATGACAGGAACGGTTTTCTCCGCTCGAAGACGCCGGCGAAATGCATCGGCATCATAACCCTTATCCGCAATCAGATAGCGCATGGGGCCGGCACGGTCGATCAGATCATTTGCAGCAGTTATGTCAGACAAATTACCGGGCGTCAGCATCAGGACGTACGGTCGGCCCAATACATCCGTCAGCGCATGGATCTTTGTCCCCTCTCATCATTTGCTATGCAAATGACTGCCGGTCAATGGTCTGGCCACCCCGGCTGGGACCAATGGCATTCGCTTTCGCCCCCCTTTACCACCGAATGCGGCGCGCTGGGCTTTGACATAGGTTGAATCGATCGATGTGCTTTTGGTGATGGCGCCGGCGTTGGCCAATGCTTCAAGAAGCCCGAGCCAGAACCGTTTCCGGGACCAGCGATTATACCGGTTATAGATTGTCGTGTGCGGACCGTAATCCTGCGGACAATCGCACCAGCCGCACCCGGATTTGAGCACAGGAAAAATGCCGCTAATCACGCGGCGATCATCCACACGACGCGCGCCAGGCTGGTTTCTCGGCATAAACGGCTCAATCGCTGACCAGGCTTCGTCGCTCAACCAGAAAAGTCGGCTCATCATCCGCTCCCTCATCCCATGAGCAAAGCTGAATCATGATTTGCCTATGCAGATCAATGGAGTGATTGGGTTTTGAGCCCAGTCAAGTTCAGCCAAATCATCCTCCGTCTGATCTCGCGCCCTGCGCAAGTATGATCAAAAACTGAAAATCTGCATCGATATAGAAGGAAATAAGTAAAAAGCGTTTTATGCAGAAAAAAATTCATAAATACATTATTCAATAAGTGATGTTGTTAAAATTTCCGATTTTTATTTTATCAATACAGCAGGATAATCTTTTTTCAATCAGCGTTCCGATCAGGAAAATTTTCTAATGTGATCACATAAGCCCATTCAATGCTTGCAAAGGCATAATTGTCTGTATTATCGATAATAAGCATCGCTTATTCATGAGCGTTTCCCAGATCCGGAGCGGCATCACATCTCAGGAGGCCAATAGTTTGGAGTCGTCCGGTACCCCGACGAACTAACTCTGCAATATCGCGTGGGACATGAGCCGCAAAGAGACAGTTTTATTGGGCGCATGACACAACATGGATCTAGATACCGACAGGGAAGTCACATGACTGACAAGAAGTTTCCGAATTTAATTGACAGGATTGCCGGTGAGGCCCGCCTCGGGCGAATTTCCCGCCGTCAGTTTATGCATTATGCAATTGCAGCAGGGGTGACCGCGTCCGGCGCAACCGGCTTGTGGACGAAATCGGCTTACGCAGCTCCTCAGCGCGGCGGTACGTTCCGCTTTGGCGTTCATGACGGCAATACAGGGGATACGCATGATCCAGGCACCTATCTGACCCGTCAAATGATCATGCTGACCCATCAGCATCGCAGCTACCTCACTCTCATTGAGACTGACGGTTCGCTCGGCCCTGATCTGGCGACCGAATGGTCATCCAATGCCGACGCCTCCGAGTGGACGTTCAAGCTGAATACAAGTGCGACGTTCCACAGCGGCAGGAAACTGACAACAGACGACGTGATCGCGTCGATGAACCATCATCGCGGCGAAAAGACTACCTCGGCCGCAAAAGCGCTGTTGACCACGGTTTCCGACATTGTCGCGCAAGGCGAAGACGCTGTTGTGTTCAAACTGAGTTCGGGCAATGCGGATCTGCCATGGCTCATGACAGACTATCATCTGGCGATCTGTCCGGCTAACGAAGACGGTTCCATTGACTGGCAGTCCGGAGACGGCACCGGTCCTTACAAGATCGATAATGGCGAATTCGGCGTAAGCTGGTCGCTGAGCCGCCATGATGGCTGGCACCTGGAAGGCGCATATTTCGACAAGATCGAGCTGATCGTTCTGAACGATCCGAATGCGCGTCAGACAGCGCTCGTAACAGGTGATGTTGACGCGGTTTCGCTCATCGAGCTTAAAACGCTCGCGCTTCTCAATCGCGATCCGAATATCGAGGTCGAGAACGTCCCAAGCGCGGCTGCGATCACGATGCCGATGTTCTGTGACACGGCTCCGTTCGACAATATCGATGTACGCAACGCTCTGAAGCTTGCGATGGATCGCACCGAGATCAACGAAAAGATCACTTTCGGCGCTTCCACTGTCGGCAATGACTTCCATCTGTCATCGGCACAGCCGTACTGGCCATCCGACATTGAACAGCGTGCATATGATCCCGACGAGGCTAAGGCGCTGCTGAAAAAAGCTGGCGTGGACAATCTCACCGTAAGCCTCAGCACAGCCGATTCGATTTTCTCCGGGGCCGTCGATATGGCCGTGCTTTACGCGGAGCAGGCAAAGAAAGCGGGTATCACCATCAATGTGGTCCGTGAACCGAATGATGGCTACTACACCGATGTCTGGCTCAAGAAGCCGTTCACCACGGTTTCCTGGGGCGCCCGCCCGACGCCGGATCTCATGTTTACGCTGGCTTATAAGGATGACGCGGCCTGGAATGAGAGCCATTGGCAAAACGCCCGGTTCAATGAGCTTTTGCTGAAAGCCAAGGCTGAACTCGATGAGTCGCTGCGCGCGGAAATGTATCGCGAAATGTGCGTTCTGATGCGCGACGATGGCGGTACGATCATTCCGTTCTTCAACAATTTCGTTTACGCACGCCGCGCCAATGTTCAACGCGGCGAGAAGCTTGCGGCGAGTTGGGAACTTGACGGCGCGCGCGGACCAAGCCGTTGGTGGTTCGCAAGCTAGAAATTGACGCCGGCGGCGCATCGGGCAATCCGTTGCAACCGCCGGTCGATCCTGCCTTCGCCGGGAGATGATCCTGCTTCCGGCGAAGTATCATGCTTCTGCCCTCCATTCTCCCAGTCGCAGGGCGGTATCTCAAAAATGGATAAGAACAGATTGCCGCTTACGGAACCGACACAGGCGCGCAGATGATTATGGAGACATATTATGGGGGGTATATTTGGGCTTGTTCTCAAACGACTATTGCTGGGACTGGTCACCCTGCTGGTGGTCTCGATCCTGATTTTCTTTGCGGTTGAGCTCTTGCCGGGCGACATTGCGCAAGCCGTATTGGGGCAAGGGGCGACCGATGAGACCGTTCGCGCGATGAGGGAGCAGCTCGGCCTCGATCGTCCTGCGCTTGTTCGATACCTGGAATGGCTGTTCGGCGCGCTGCAAGGGGATTTCGGCGTTTCGCTTGTATCCGGCGAGCGCGTAAGCGAAGTAATCTCCGACCGTTTCGCGAATACGCTGTTTCTCGCCGCTTATGCAGCCGTGATCGCAGTGCCGATATCGATCATTCTCGGTATCATGGTTGCGCTTTTGAGAAACTCCCTGTTCGACCGGGTTGCGAACGTCTTGACTCTGACATCGATCTCGTCGCCGGAATTTTTCCTCGGCTATATCCTCATTCTCTATCTTGCGGTGAAGACGAGCTACTTCCCGGCTATCGCCAGCCTCAGCAGCGATATGAGCTTTCCCGATCTGCTGCACCGAACCTTCCTTCCCGCGTTGACGCTCGTTCTGGTCGTGACGGCACACATGATGCGGATGACGCGGGCGGCGATCATCAACCTTCTGGCCTCGCCCTATATCGAGATGGCGCGCCTCAAGGGGGTTCCGCCCTGGCTCGTTATTGTGCGCCATGCGCTGCCGAATGCGTGGGCCCCGATCATCAACGTGGTTGCGCTCAACCTGGCCTATCTGATTACAGGCGTCGTCCTTGTTGAAGTTGTATTCGTCTATCCGGGGATCGGACAGTTTCTCGTGGATGCTGTCGCCAAACGCGATTTCCCAATTGTTCAGGCGTGCTGCCTCATTTTCGCAGCCACCTTTATCCTGTTGAACCTTGCAGCGGACGTAGGCGCGATCCTCACCAATCCGCGTCTGCGGCATCCGAAGTAAGGGGTCAGATATGAGCTATTTCGTCGTCGGCTATTATGCAATGCTTATCGGCGCATCATGCGTCGCGGCCTATTACAGTCAGCGTCAGGTTTTCCTGCTGCTATTTTCGTTGACGCTCGTCTCCTTTATCGTCGGGATTGTCGGCGGTGTGCCCGCGCTGACCTTCATCACAACGGCGGCGGGTGCGCTGGCGCTTGCGGCAGGCACCTCTTACGCCTTCCGCGAATTTCTGGTGTTGATCACGCCGCCTAGCATATCGCGAGAGCTGAAAGCAGCGCCGCTAACGGCGTCTTTCGGGATGTTCGTCATTCTGACATACGCTATTGCCGGGATCTTCGCGCCAATCATGGCGCCTTACGGCGAAAGCGAAGTTATCGCTGGAGCTTTTGCGCCTGCGGATGAGAACATGCTTCTTGGCGCCGATCAGCTCGGACGCGATATTTTCAGCCGCCTGATCTACGGCGCGAGAAACACGGTTGGCCTTGCGCTCCTCGCGACGCTACTTGCATTCTTCATCGGCGCAATCGGCGGGCTTCTGGCGGCGACGAAGGGGGGCTTTCTCGACCAGCTTCTTGGTCGTACCGCCGATGTCATCATGTCCGTGCCGTCGCTGATCTTTGCGCTCTTGATGCTCAGTATTTTCGGCACGGACCTCGCGGTGATCGTGATTGTTGTCGCCATCATCTACGCCCCGCGCGTCTTCCGTCTCGCGCGCGCGGTCGCCGGCAATGTCGTCGTTATGGACTATATTGAGGCGGCAAAGCTTAGAGGCGAAGGCACCGGCTATCTGATCCGTAAGGAAATCCTGCCGAACTCGACAGCGCCACTGATTGCCGAATTCGGCCTGGAATTCTGCTTCGTGTTCCTGCTGATTGCCGGTCTTTCATTCCTCGGCCTCGGCATACAGCCGCCGACCGCTGACTGGGGATCGATGGTTCGCGAAAATGCGACTCTGATTTCTTTTGGTGACATAACGCCCCTGATACCGGCAGCAGCCATCGCGCTTTTGACTGTTGCGGTCAACTTCGTAGTAGACTGGATGCTGTATCGCTCCTCCGGCCTGAAGGACTAAAGCGAGATGACGAAAAACAAGGACGTTCTCTTGGAGATCAATGATCTTCGCATCGAAGCCTTTTCCGACGAGGAATGGTTCGAGATTGTTCATGGCGTGGACCTCACGCTCCATCGTGGCGAGGTTCTGGGTCTGATCGGCGAGTCCGGCGCTGGCAAATCGACGATCGGGCTTGCGGCGATGGGATTTGCGCGAGACGGCTGCCGTATTTCGGGCGGCACCATCGAATTTGACGGAATGGAGCTGACGACAACCTCGAAGGCCGACCGGCGGGCCTTGCGTGGTTCGCGTATTGCCTATGTTGCGCAATCCGCCGCTGCGTCATTCAACCCCTCGCACAGGATTATTGATCAGCATACGGAAGCGCCCGTACATTATCGGATCCAGAAGCGGCTCGAAGCTCAGGAAGATGCAATGGAGCTGTATCGGCGCCTGCGTCTGCCAAACCCGACCGAGATCGGTTTCCGCTATCCGCATCAGGTGTCCGGCGGCCAGCTTCAGCGCGCCATGACCGCGATGGCGATGGCGTGCCGTCCGGATCTGATCATCTTTGATGAGCCGACGACAGCGCTTGACGTGACAACGCAGATCGAGGTTCTTGCCGCGATCCGGGATATCGTCGACCAGTTCAATACGGCGGCGATCTACATTACACACGATCTGGCGGTCGTCGCGCAGATGGCCGACCGTATCAAGGTTCTCCTGAAGGGGGAAGAAGTCGAGGAAGCGTCGACGGACCAAATGCTTGAAAGTCCGCAGGAGGATTACACCAAGAGCCTCTGGGCCGTCCGCAGCTTCAAGAGCCCGCAGAAGCTGCGCCCCGGCGGCGATGCCAAACCGATCATCTCCGTGCAGAATATCGAGGCGGCATATGGACCCGTGAAGGTTCTGGAGGACGTATCTTTCGATATCTACCCCGGCATGACGGTTGCTGTCGTCGGGGAGTCAGGCTCCGGCAAATCGACGGCAGCGAGATGCATTACCGGCCTGCTGCCGCCCAAAAGCGGGCAGATTCTTTTTGAGGGCGAGCCATTGCCGCCCGGCTACAAGTCCCGCAGCAAGGATCAACTTCGGCAGATCCAGATGATCTACCAGATGGCGGATACGGCCCTGAACCCGAAGGTGCAGATCGGCGAGATTATCGGCCGTCCGGCAAAGTTCTATTCGGGTCTGAGCGGCAATAAGCTAAAAAGCCGTGTCGACGAACTGCTTGACCTAATCGAGCTGGAACCCTCGCAATATTACAATCGCTATCCGCCAGAGCTTTCAGGCGGCCAGAAGCAGCGCGTGGGGATTGCGAGGGCGCTTGCCGCCAACCCCAAATTCATCATCTGCGACGAGGTTACCAGCGCGCTGGACCAACTTGTGGCGGAAGGCATCCTGCGCCTGCTTGACGAGTTGCAAAAGGAATTCAACCTCGCCTACATGTTTATCACTCATGATCTGGCGACGGTCCGCTCGATTGCCGATGAGGTTGTGGTGATGCAGAAAGGGCGTGTGATCGAGCAGGGGCCGAAAGAGGAGATGTTCACTCCGCCGCACCACCCCTATACGGATCTTCTTCTGTCATCCGTTCCCGAGATGGACCCGAACTGGCTCAGCACGGTTCTCGACGAACGGGGCGTCGATAATATAGGCGATGCGGTGACGATGGCGATCGAAACGGAAAGTTCAGGGGGGCTTGACGGCAACCAGAGCTGATGCCGGGCATCGGCGGAGACTTTCTCACGCCCCGAGTTGCATGCGCAGGAAGTCAATCGTCTTTCTTACCCTGGCCGGCACATATGAACGGCTTGGATAGACAATCCAGGCCGCCGTCTCAAAGGTGGTTGCGGTCACGTCGTAATCAGGGAAAACGTCAATAAGCCGCCCTTGCTCAATATCGTCTCCAATGAGCCAGTCGGCGAGCAATACCGGACCGAGACCGGAGCGCGCAGCGGCATGCAGGCTCAAGGCATTCGAGATGATAAACGAACCCTCAACCGAAATTTCGGTAATCCGTTTGTTGTCGCGTTTGAACATCCAGCGCGTTCGAAAACCGCCCAAGGCGAACAAAAGAGCTGCGTGATTTGTAAGATCGGCTGGTTTTTTCAGCGCCGGAGCGCGGGCGAGATAGGCCGGGCTTGCGCAGACCCGATATTGTGTCCCGCAGAGCTTCGAGCAGATGACATCGCCTTCCACGAACGGACCAAGCCGAACTGCAATATCGATGCGTTCGCGAACCAGATCCAGCTTGTCGTCGGTTAAGATCAACTCAAGACGCAGCTCGGGAAAATCTTCCCGGAATTTTTCTAGCAGAGGCAGGATGCAGGTGTGCCCATAGGCCACAGACGCTGTCAGCCTGACCATTCCGTTGAGCTGAGACTGTTCGCTTCGGATGTCTGCGCGCGTTCTGTCGAATTCATCAAGCAATGGGCCAAGACGTTCAAGAAGGCGTTCACCGGCTTCCGTCGGCGAAAAATTTCGGGTTGTACGCTGGAAGATGCGGATACCGAGTTCGCGTTCGGCTTGAGACACGGTCCTCGACACTGACGACGGATCAAGGCCGTGCGCTCGTGCAGCTGCGGCAAAGCTTCCCGAGCGCGATACATCAAGAACAAGTCTGATCGTTTCTGTATCCATTCATGCAAGTATCGCATGAATATGATGTAAAATTGATGATTTTTTCACAGTAAAATATTGATCAATCTTCCTGTCGCAGCGATAGGAGAACAGGATGATCAACACATCGGATAACAGACATGAACTCGACGGCAAGTCGGTGCTCATAACGGGAGCCAGCCGGGGGATCGGAGCGGCGACCGCAAGAGAGTTCGCAAGATGCGGAGCCAATGTTGTTCTGGCGGCGCGAAGTCTCCAGGCCACCGACGTCGTTGCCGATGAGATCGTGAAAAGCGGCGGACAGGCGATTGCCGTCGATTGTGACGTGGCGAACTATGCCGACGTTGAAAAAACTGTATACAGAGCGGTTTCAACGTTTGGTAAGCTCGACATTCTTGTTAGTAATGCAGGGGTGATCGACCCTATCGCGCGGATTGCAGAGTCCGATCCTGAGCAGTGGTCGCGTATCGCCGATATTAACTATAAGGGCGTTTATTACGGTCTGCGCGCGGCCATGCCACAGATGATGCGGCAGGGCAGGGGCGTCATCGTCAATATCAGCTCCGGTGCGGCGGTCAACCCGCTTGAGGGATGGAGCCATTACTGTTCGTCCAAGGCTGCGGCGCTTATGCTGACGCGCTGCGCGGACAGGGAGTATGGTCAACACGGCATTCGTGTTGTGGGGCTCAGTCCGGGCACCGTTGCGACAGACATGCAGGAGCATATTAAAGCGTCGGGCGTTAACCCGGTAAGTCAGCTTGATCCATCTGTGCATAGTCCCCCGGAATGGGCCGCGCGCGCGGCTGTATGGCTGTGCACAAGTGACGCCAGCGATCTGAGGGGCGCGGATTTTTCATTGAAAGATGAGGCCGGGCGGCGGCGTGTTGGCCTGCAATCAGTTAAGTGAAGAGAGTTTAAGTTGCCAAAGCTTTCATTTATCCCGATATGCTAGACGTTGGAAACGCCGGTCCTGACCGAGCAGCAGAATCGATGATGGCGACTGGCGATACGGTCTGCAATCGGAAACAATAGATGGCAAAACAGTTGCGGCTGGGGCAGACCCGGCTTGAAACCACGACGAAGGTTACGCTCGCCGTGCTGGCCCTGGCAAGCGGTGTTTACACCTATCTCGGCGTGCGCGGCCTGCTGAACGGCACACCCAGCGTCGTCTTTTTTGGCGCAGTGATCTATTCCGCGGCCGTGTCCGTCGGCATTTATGCATTCTGGTCCTATCTGATGCGGTTTCTGCCGCATATTGAGAGCGCCAGCGCGCGGCTCCGGCTCTATATCGCAATGGCAATCGGTTCAGGCATGATCATCGCCATGTCGAGCTGGCTTAACGCCGCCGCGCTTGCCGGATCGGCGGCGCTCGAACAGCACATGGCCAATGCGACGGAAACGTATCAGCAGCAATTCGACAGGGCCCATTCCAATGCGCTTGCCGCTCAAAGCCTTCTGCCCGACATCCAGCTAGCCTCGCAACGCTTTGCCAGCCTTGCCGAACAGGAGCGGGCGTCCGGCGCTTTAACAGGTACATCCGGCTCCGGAACCGTTGTTCAGCTCCTGACCCAGATGTCGACGGAGATGAACCGGCTTGCGCTGGAGGTCGAGGATAGCCGGGCGCAGGTCAAGCAACGCTTTGAACAGGGCGGGCGGCATCTGGCCCGGATGCGCGAACTGGTTTCCAATTCCGGCCCGATCGACGCGCGCGCCAACGCCTTCGGCGAGGAAGCGCTCAAGCTGATTGGCGAGATCAACGCTCTGGAGCAGACGTCGGTTGCGCCTTCCGTCAAGCGGACCGCTGCCGATCTCAGCAAGACCTTCATCGCGCCGATTGCCGATGGGGCCGATCTTGCGCTTCAGCAGCGTCAGACTGAAGTTGTCGGCCGGGTGGAAAATGCCGTCCGCCTGCAAAGTCAGGCGCTGGCGTCGGCGGCGGATGAAATCCTGAACCGCGAGCCTGCGCAGGTCCCGCGTTTCCAACCGCTCTCTCCGCCGGAAGCGGTGCTCTTATACGCTGAAGACTTTCTGCCAAGCTGGGCTGGCGCAATCTCGATTGACCTGCTCCCGGCAGTGCTGATCTTCATCATGATCACGGTAGAAGGCGCGATCCGGCGCCATGAGAGTGGGGCGGAGCTGGACGCTGAGACAATGAGCGCTGCCGATGTCATGCGGGGAACCCAGCTTTTCCGGCAGATGCAGGTCCGTTTCGCCGAAGACCAGGGCGCCATGCCGCCAGTTGGTCCGGCCGGAAACGCCAGTGCGGACGCGCCGGAACCGGAGATGGAGCCGCCGATCGAAGACGCGCATCCGGAGAATATCGCGCGCCTCAATCCGCCCAAGAGCTAGGCAGGAAAGGTCGAGAATTCCGTGAGTTCCGAAACGACTCGCAGCGACAAGCCGGATCTGGCCGGAAGCAGGAGCGATCAGCCGCGCTTTGCATGGTTCACCGAAGATTTCGTGCTGACCAGCGTATTCAGAGGGCTGATTGCCGGGGCTGTCATCTTCCTCGCCATTGATTTCATCCAGATCTATGAGGAAGCCAACGCGCCGCTCCCGGGAGAAACCGAGCAACAGTCGCCTGTTGTGATGGAGCCGCCGAAACGGCAGGATCAGGTCAGGCCGTATCTTCCACTGACAAATCCGCTGCGCCGCACCGGCGCTGGACCGGAAATGCCGGGACACGCCAAGCCGCCCGGTCAGGAACAGATTTCCGCGCCGATGCAGTTTGTGCGCGGCCCGAATGGCGCAGCGAGTGCGGTCGGGCGCATTGAGCCGGGGACAAGCGCGCAGCTGATCGAGTTCATCAACGGACAGGGCGGCGAAATCAAGACGCTCCATCTGCATTCGCCGGGCGGCGCCGTGCATGATGCGCTGGAAATGGGGCAGTTCCTGCATGACGAAGGCATCGACACGCTTGTTCCCGACAATGGTTACTGCGCGTCTTCCTGTCCGCTTGTGTTCTCCGGCGGCAATAAGCGGATCGCGGGGCGCGAGGCCTGGATCGGCGTTCACCAGATCTATACGGCGGCGTCCGCTCCCGGCGACGTCAATGATGGCTTGAGCCACGGTCAGGCGATCAGCGCCGAGGTTCAGGACCATCTGGCGGATATGGGTGTCGACAGCCGGATGTGGATCCATGCGATGAAGACGCCCAGCGACCAGCTCTATGTGTTCACGCCGGAGGAACTGACGGAATACAAGTTGGCAACCGAGCTTAAAGGCTGATCCGGTTTGCGGTTTTGCCGGTTCCGGCGCTGAACGTCAGCGCCAGCCTCGCGGGATGAGGGCAATTGCCTGTTGACCTGGCCCCAGGGGCAGGCTCGATAAGAAGAGCGCTCTAATCCGCAAAGAGGTGATCCATGTCATCGTCAGCCCTGTTCCTGAGCGCTTCCGAAGCAGCAGGCCGGCTGGGTGTTTCGGTCAAGGCCCTTCGGCTCTATGAACAGCGCGGGATGATCCGTCCGCTTCGAACCGAGGCCGGGTGGCGGGTGTACGGTCCTGAGGAAATGGCCAAACTCTCCGAAATCGTCACGTTGAGAGGGCTGGGCTTAAGTCTGGTTCAGATCGCCCCATTGCTGAATGCCAATTCTGACTGTCTGGAGACCGCGCTGGCGGCGCATCAGGCCGTTCTTGATGAACGTCTGGTAAAGCTTGCGGACATG
>JAHQVI010000197.1 GCA_019634405.1 Hyphomicrobiales bacterium | reverse complement strand
CGGCGCCCACTTTTCGGTCCGATGCTCTTTTGCTTAAAATATCGGATTTGTCCGAAAACCGGCGCCCACTTTTCGGTCCGATGCTCTTTTGCTGACGCATCGGATTTATCCGAAAACCGGCGCCCACTTTTCGGTCCGATGCTCTTTTGCTGACGCATCGGATTTATCCGAAAACCGGTGTCCACTTTTCGGTCCGATGCTCTTTTGCTGACGCATCGGATTTATCCGAAAACCGGTGTCCACTTTTCGGTCCGATGCCAGAAAAATCAAGCGCTTAACGGACTCAACCATCTGAAATTAAAGGAAAATGAAGCGCATTGAAGCATCTTCATCGCAAGCCCGCGTCGCAACGCGCCGCTTCCATAAAGCCTGGCCGCCCGCATCGAGAAAAAATCTCCCAAAGAGCCCGATGGACGACAGCCGATGATCCGGGATCAGCTTTCCCCGCAACTATTGCGTAATACGAAGCTGATTGAGACTTGCCGCGATGGTCTGGAAAACACTTTCAATATCGTTGGCTGTCGGAGAATTGAAGAAGAATTCGTTGAGCGTTGGCTCGGTTGCGCAATTTTGCATGAGATTGGTAATCGTCGTCGAGCTCACATTGAATATGATCGTATAGAGCAGAATATCCCGGTCGGCCGCATCGGAATTCTGATCGGCCTTGATATTCTCGCAGATCTGCGCCGTTTTTGTATTGAGCGTCCCGTTCGGATTCCCCTGCAATTGCGGATTGTCTCGTCGTCCATAGGAACTGAAAGCGGTTTCGGAGCTGTTGATCGCGTTTTCACCGTCGGTCAGCAGAATGATCGCCTTGATCACGCCGTCGTCGCTATAGGCCTGACCTTCGGTGAAAGGCTCGCCGGGGGAAACTGTTCGCCATCCCCAGCTCAGCGCTTCCGGAATATTCGTTGCGCCGCTCGCCGTCATCGCGCTGATCGCATTCTGGATCGTTTCCTTGTTGTTCGTCAGCGTCTGTATCGGGGCGTCCGGGCAATCACTATTCTGAAGGTTGCTGGACACGAGCAGATAGCTCAGAATATCACGGCCGTTGAACGGATCGAAATAGGCCGAGAACAAGGTTTCAGGGTCCGCTGCCGTTGGCGGAGTATCAACAATATCAAGATCGTCGACGCCCGCATCGAAACGGAAACGGGAGCGGACGCACCCTCCCCAATTACTCGAAATGTCACCGCTCATCACTAGATCAAGCACGTCAAATGCGGAATCGATGTCGACCTGGCCAACCTCTGGCAAGGTAATCGAGGCCGGCAGATCCAGATATTGTCCGTTTATGGAAGCGGGGTTGCCCTGATCCAGCCACGGCGTTGACGCCGGCACGCCGACATTCACGGCGCCGGTAAACGGCACCAGCCCGATGCGGATATTGTCGGATTCGGTTTCATCCCCGAAAAGCGAATCGACAAGCGTATTCGCAGCCGCCTGCATCGAGGCCATCTTGCTGCCGCTCCCCATCGAGCCGCTATTATCGAGCACCATGACGACTTCCAGCTCCGTGTCCTGGCGCACAACAGTGGATTCAACCGAAACGGTGAGCGAGTCGACGCCGCCAAACGACATGAAGTTAGTCGCAATTTCCGCCGTCGCAGTCACATGAACCTCGGAGACGCGGGGATCACTGCTGGTTCGCGTGACGGCGAATGTGCTGAGATTGCCGATGACTTCGTTATAATGAGACCTGATGTAGCGCTCGGCTTCTGCATCCATATCGGCCTGTTCGGTCAAGTCGCGCTGCGTTCCGATGGCGAGCGCGGCTGCATCAACGCCATTGGCGAGCTGGCGTTTCACGACCAATGTCTGGCTGAAGTCGATCCCGACCGCCACAACAAGCAAGAGAGGAACAAGCACGAGCACGAATATGATGAGGACAACGCCTTTTTCCTCGTCGCGCAGACGTCGCGCTTCCTGTCTGATAAAATCCCACATATTGTCCCCCATCCGTCACCCTGGCCACGGACGACCGAATATATCGTAGCTACATATCTCAAAGATGCGCATTTTGCATTCATATAATTCTATATGTAAGCCAATAAAATGCATTACCTTGAATGTTAGACGTCACTGTGAGAAATAGAGAGGCAGTTACGACAGAATCATAAGTATCTGCGATTACCGCATGATAGGGGGATAAGCTGAATTGCGTATGCTCGGCTTGAGGCGTAGCATGAGATTGCGAGGGGACCGCGGAGTGACTTTGGTTGAATTCGCCATCGTCGTCGTGCCATTCTTCATTTTGCTGTTTGGTTCGCTGGAACTTGGTTTTGTTCTCTGGGGGACTTACGACCTGGAAAACGCAACCAATGACGTCGCCCGTTCAATAAGGACAGGCGAAGTCCGATCAGCGAATTTATCGCCCGAACAGTTCCGCGAGCGCGTCTGTTCCCAGGCAACCCTGTTGCCCGACTGCGCAAATGAGCTGCGCGTCGACGTCCGCAGCTTTACAAGCGTGGGCGCCATGCAAGCGGGCGGGTCGCCCGAACCGCTGGACGAGGATGGCAATCTTCAGGACAATTTTACCTGGAATACAGGGGGGCCGTCTTCGGTCGTGCTCGTCACCGCCTTTTACCCCTGGCCGCTTTTCAACCTGACGACCGCCTACAGCATATCCAACATGGCCGATGGAAACCGGCTGCTCAGAACATCTATTGCTTTCCGCAATGAACCATATCCGGACAACTGACATGTCATCCGTCAATCGACAATGCAGATTGCGTGGGCGGACTTTGACCCGCAAGAGATTTGTCATCCGCTTCGGCAAGCGTGAGGATGGCGCCGTACTCGTCGAATTCGCAATCATTCTGCCCATTCTCGCCGTACTTTTTCTCGGGCTTGCCGAATTCACCGAGGCGTTTTCCATCAATCGCAAGCTGGCGGGCGCGGCTGGAGCTGTCGCCGATCTGGTCGCGCAGGAGCCGGTGGTCAACGATGCATTTCTTGGCGACACCGATTCACTTGCCGAGGAACTGATCAAGCCGCATAGCGCAACGCCATTTCAGCTCGTTGTCGTCAGCGTCGTTGCGGACGCCAGCAATAACACGACGGTGGACTGGAGCTATCCGGCCGGCAGCTATGCAGCGGGCGCCGCCTATACCTTGCCCGATGGTGCGCTGACTTCGCCCAATTCAAGCATTATCATTGCCGAGACGACTTATAGTTTCACACCGACTGTCGGACATTTTCTCGGTACGTTCGAAATGAATGAAGCCGCATTTTTCCGTCCACGACGTGCAAATAGAGTAGTGAAAATCAACTAATTACTTTGTTACAACTTCGTCATAATACGGAATTGCATTTGCGTGTGGGTACAATTATTCGTACCCAAAATAATGGATGGGCCGCAGGAAGCGGCCACAACAGGCGGCAATTATCGCCTGTTTCGGAATGATGGAAACCGCGCCGGAGCAGCGATGAAGCTGACAATATTGGGATCGGGCGACGCCTTCAGTTCGGGGGGAAGGCTCCCGAGCTGTTACGCTCTCGAAAGCGGCGATGAGCGCATTCTGATCGATTGCGGCCCGGCAATATTGACAGCGCTGAAGAAACAGGGCCTCAGCGGCAATCTTTATTCACATATCGTGCTCAGCCACCTCCATGGCGATCACTTTGCCGGATTGCCCTTTTTTCTGATCGACGCAATGTTTCCGGCCATGCGCACAGAGCCGCTGACGCTTGTCGGACCGCCCGGGCTTGAACTTCGGCTGAGGCTCGCCTTCGAACTGTTTTATCCGCGCCTGATAAGCGTCAAACGCAAATTCGAGCTGCGCTTTTTCGAAATCGACAAGGAAGCGCCAGTCGATATTGCCGGCTTTTCGGTCACCGCCTATGAAGTCGACCACTTTTCAGGCTCGCCCTCCTACGCCCTGCGCTTTGAGAACGGTGAGAAAATCTTTGCTTTTTCAGGGGATTCCGGCTGGACCGACAATCTGATACGAGCAGGCCGCGGCGCGGATCTCTATCTCATGGAATGCTACCAGTATGATCTCGATCTACCCATGCATCTGACCTATAAGCGGATCGAGTGTGAATCCAGTGCGATCGGCGCAAAGAAGATCATGCTCACCCATATGGCTGACGAGATGCTGGCAAAGCGCAATCTTGTCGACGCAAACCGTTTCCTTATCGCGGACGATGGAATGATTGTTCATATCTAGGCGTGATATGAAGTCAGCAAATATCAAAGACGCAGCTGCACTCGATACGCTCCTTGGCGAAATTCGCAGCTGCCGGATCTGTATCGAGACGCCGCGGGGAAAAGCGCTGCCGCATCAGCCAAACCCGGTCCTGCGGGTCAGCGCCAAGGCGCAGATCTGCATTTGCGGACAAGCGCCGGGCACGCGCGTCCATGCGTCCGGAACGCCTTTTACCGATCCGTCAGGAGACAGGCTGCGCAACTGGCTGGGCGTGACGAATGAGCAATTTTACGACACGGATCGCATTGCGATTGCCCCAATGGGCTTCTGCTTTCCCGGCCTTGACAGTAAGGGCGGCGACCTGCCTCCCCGCCGCGAATGCGCAGATCGCTGGCGTGAGGAGCTTTTCGACGCGCTACCGCAATTCAGCCTCGTATTGCTTGTCGGACTTTATGCGCAGCAATGGCATCTGGGAAAGGCCGCCAAGCGAAATCTGACGGAAACAGTTGCGGCCTGGCGTGACTATATGAACGCAGAAGGGCCGGTTCAGTACGTCCCCTTGCCGCACCCGTCATGGCGCAACAACGCATGGATAAAGAAAAATCCGTGGTTCGAGACTGAATTGCTGCCTTGTCTGCGCGCTGAGATGGTCCGATTCATGGAATGACAAAGGACCGATCTGATCCCCTTCGCAAGCTTCGGCACGCATTCTTGCTCGAAAACCGGTATCCACTTTTCGGTCCGATGCTCTATTTGCTGAAGCATCGGATTTGTCCGAAAACGGGCCTCCACTTTTCGGTTCGATGCGCTAGAGCGTTTTGACGTCATACCGGGTCATATCCGGCGGCATTAAAGTAGTTCTGGCATTCGGTTGGTTTGATCT
>JAHQVI010000196.1 GCA_019634405.1 Hyphomicrobiales bacterium | reverse complement strand
GTGGCTTAAAGCGATGCCACGTGCCGCCGAGCATCTCCTCAACCATCCGAAGGCTCAGCGGGAACCGGAAATACAGCCAAACCGCATAGCTGATCACTTCGGCGGGATAACGGTGGCGACGATAAAGCGGATCACGAGGTGCTGTCATGATCGCTTCATTGACGCAAATTCATCCAGGATCCGTTAACTTGACGATACCCTTTTCGGACGGGCGCAAGGATATGTGACGGCTCTTGAATTCGATCCAATGGCCGGAAAAATATCGCATCTGGATATGACTTCAAGCCGAGGCAGTATCACCTCCCACAATTCGATAAGCAATGACGGGCGCTACTTACTTGTTACGAATTATGCGCTTGGTTCTGAAGGCCCCGACAAATCAGTTGCCGTCTTCCCGATTTCTGAATCCGAAGGGATCCGGCCAGCTTGCTCCAGTGCAGTTCATGAAGGGTCGGGTCCGCATCCAGACCGGCAGGAAAGATCTCACGCACATTTCATACGCCAGATGCCCGGTGGAAGCGTTGTGGTGGCGGATCTTGGGATGGACAAGATATTGCTGTACCGGCTCGACAAGGACGGTCAAATCGCGCTTGATACGGCATTCGATATGCCCAGCGGTATGGGGCCGCGCCATTTGACCTGGAGTGCGGATGGAAGGTGTCTGTTCGTGGTTGGCGAGTTGAACAGCACGGTTGCCAGCCTGTCGGTCGCAACGAGCCGCATTCTTGAGCTTGTCGAGAGCGTTCCAACCGTTGCTGACGAGGCGGCAAAAGGCAATCACTGTTCCGACATTCAGATCTCGCCGGACGACCGTTTCCTCTATGTCGCCAACCGGGGCGCGGATGTGATTTCCGTCTTTGCAGTCAAACAGGACGGAGGGCTCGCCCCTGTTGAAAGCCCCCCATGCGGCGGCAAGACACCGCGCGCACTGGCCCTTAGTCCATGCGGCGGCTGGCTGCTATCTGCCAATCAGGATTCGGATCAGATCGCAATTTTTGCTCGAGATGCGCGCACTGGACGCCTTACGCCCGGTCCTGCGCCAATCGAAATCGGGACGCCTATGTGCATAAAATTCGCCGAATGTGAATAGTATGCCAGTTACCGCCGAGCGTCAGCCGGGTGCATCAGGGCTTTCAGCCAGCAAACGCGCCGTTGCCGTCTCGATCGAATCCTGCAGGCGGGCCGTGAATTCCTTACGTGGAAGGCTAGCCGGTATTGCGGGCAGGAACTCGACAATGATCGTGCCCGGACGCCTTGTCAGGCTGTGTCTTGGCCAGAACAGTCCGCTATTGAGCGCAACCGGCACGCACGGAACGCCCAGCCGGTCGTAAAGAAGCGCAATGCCGGACTTATAGGCTGGCGGAGCGCCGGGCGCCCGCCGCGTGCCTTCGGGAAAAATGACGACGTCTCGCCCCTTAGCGATGCGTGAGGCTGCTTCCTGCGTCATGCGGCGAAGCGCGGCCGGGCCAAGTTCGCGCTGAATCGGGATCATTTCGAATTTGCGCGAGAACCAGCCATAAAGCGGGATCGAGAGCAGCTCCTGTTTCATAACCATTGCCGGATCGCGGGTCAGGGGAATTAGCCCAAACGTATCCCAGGCCGATTGATGCTTGGATGCGATTAGCGCCGCACCTTCTGGCAGATTTTCGCGTCCGCGCACCTCAAGCTTCGTACCGACAATGACGCGCAGCCACCATATTGACGTCACGGCGTGGAATTTGAGCCCCGCCATCGCCCAGCTTCGGGGGCCGAACAGCAATGGCGACCCCAGAATCAGTATGAGCGCGCTATTGATGTAAAAGACCGCAAGAAAGAGCAGCGAACGAAACATGGGGCTATTGCGGATGTGAGTTCATGCAGTCCAGCGCACTGTCACGGATGCTGCGGCTGCGTGTGATCTGAACGGCGACGCATCGTGCGAAGGCCGGCACGAATTTTGCGTATTCGTGCGCCAGAAGTTTCAATGTTCCCGGATAAGACCATGGCGCTTCCAGATGCAGGCTGTCCTGCCGCACTGGAAACGGGATAAGCTGTGCTTTCGGCAATGCGCGCCGAATTTCCGCAAGGCTTCGCGGCATGTGGAAACTGTCGGTTACGACGATAATGGATTTGAAGCCGTATTCTCCGGCCCAACTGCTCGTCTCGTCGGCGTTTCCGATCGTATCACGCGCATCATACCCGATATCGACGCAGCACTGGAACAGCTCATCGTCGCCCGGCGACAATGCGACAAGCTCGGAGCGCGTCGTTGCGGAATAGACGCCGGAGATGAGGAGACGCTCGCCCTTGCCCTGCATCAGCAATTTGACGGCTTCGGAGATGCGCAATGGTCCTCCGGTAAGGACAACGATTGCATCCGCGTCATCCAGATTGGCGGCAGGGCGGTCATCGATAAGATTGAAGTAGAGAAAAAATCCGGCGATGATCGCGGCAGCGAGCACGACGCATCCGCCTAACATCAGCCTTAGCCAGGGCCATCTGCGCTTTGCCTTCCGGTCCTGAACCGGAATGTCCGCCGAACTATTCATATCTTTGACTATGGACATGGTTCACCGAGTCATGAGGCCATAAGCCCTGTGCTAAGCAATTTCAATGCTCTTTACGCATGGGCTTACTGATTTTGAGCATTTAGGATACGGCGGACGCCGTACCGTGATGTAAGCGAGCAGATTGCAGCGATTATGACCACGACCAACAAAAGGCTAAAATAACCGAACATATCCATTCTGCCGGTTCCGATCAGCCTGCGAATTTCCGTGTCGGTTGCCGCCCCGCTCAGAATATCCGTTATAATCGGCAGCGTGAAGAAAACCAGCCCGGCGCCCACCGCGCCGACTACGCCCGCCTTGATTCCGACCTTCAGAAAATGCAGCTCGAATTGACGTGCAATAAATTTCTCCTCAGCGCCGACAAAGTTCAGAACTTCGACGATTTCCTTGTTGGATGCGATAGCGCTGCGGGCTGCGGACACGATGATGCCAACCGTTGCCGCCGCCATTAGCAGCATGACGGCGATACCGGCCAACGCAAGGGAGCCCGTCACGCGGCGTATCTGCTGCTGCCAGGCCCGGTGATCGTCGAGCGCAGCTGTGGGGAACTTGTTCCGCAGCACGGCGCGCAAGCTGGTTATGTCAGGTGGATCGTTGACGTCGAGCTGCACCGCGATCAGGCGCGGGATGGGGAGTTCGGCAATCGCGGAAATTTGTCCCAGCCAGGGCTCTATCAGCTCAGCGGATTGTTCCTCGGTCAGCAGTTGCACATCCCGGACGCTATTTTGCCCGGTCAGAAAATCGGTGATCTGCCGGGCGAGGTTGTCGACTTCCTGCCTGGTCCCTTCCGGCTTGACCTCCACCGTGATCTCGCTGGAGACGTCGCTCAGCCAGGCGCGCCGGGAGTCGTCAATCATGTAAACCGCCCCAGCTGTCAGGCTGAAGAGGAAGCCCATGATTGCGATCACCCAAATCAGGGCGCGGCCCGTGACCGAACCAGGAGGCACAATCGGAGCCTTGCCGGAAGAAGAACGTCTTTTGGACATGTCCGACTGCGGGAGTGTTGGAAGTCGACTTGCTGGCGGGTAATTATTCATTGTGCTCAGCTATGGATGTTCAAAGCGCCCTTGTCCAGAACAAGGCGCGGCGCTGGAAACTGGGTCATCAACTGATAGTCATGTGTTGCGATAATGACGGAAGTTCCCAGACGGTTCAGTTCGATAAACAGCCGAAGCAACCTTCGCGCCATTTGGGGGTCGACGTTGCCGGTCGGTTCGTCCGCCAGCAGCAGCTCAGGCTTCCCAATCACGGCTCGCGCAATGGCGGCACGCTGTTTTTCACCGCCTGAGAGAACGGGCGGATAGGCATGCATCCGTTCGCCCAAGCCAACCCACTTCAGCAGTTCCGTGACATCATCGGCATACTCCGATTGTCTTTTGCCGTGCACCCTTAGGGGAAGAGCGACATTTTCCCATGTCGTCATGTGATCGAGGAGGCGAAAATCCTGAAATACGATACCGACCCGGCGGCGCAGGCTCGCGCGCTGTTCGGGCGTTGCACGCGTTACGTTCTTGCCAAAAATATAGGCTGCTCCACGGGTAGGGCGCAGCGACATAAACAAAATTTTCAACAACGAAGTCTTGCCAGCGCCCGATGAACCGGTCAGAAAGTGAAACGAACCGGGAAGCAGATGAAAGCTGACATCACGAAGCACTTCCTGTCCAAGCCCGTAGCGAAGACCCATTTTTTCAAGTCTGATCACGGCAGCTCCAGAAAATCTCTGAATACATCAACAGCCTATAACACCGCTCTTTATGCTGAGGCGACTCTCTAGTATCAATGAAATTCAACAAAGTTGAGGGAGTCATGTGAGCGTTATAACCAGCTCTGTGCTCAAAGGGAAATGCAGTGGCTCAAATAATTGAATGCCCGGCCTGTTCGACCCGGTATAAGATAAACAAGGCTATACCGGAGTCCGGGCGCAATGTGAAATGTGCGCGTTGTGCTCATCAGTGGAAAATCGGGCCTGGAGACGCGCTGGCCGACGAGGAAGCTCCGGACGATGCCGTCGCGGCGCAGCCCGATCAACAGTGGCATGCGGATAGCGAAGCTTCCGAGCACGTCCATGACGTCGCTGAAGCGGCTCAGCAGGAAGACAGCGCGCCCGATGTGCAGACCGGGTATTTTCCGCCTGAAGCCCCGCCCTTTGAAGAAACAGAAGACATTGCCGAATCCTGGGAAGCGCCGCAAGACGAGGCGCGTCAGTCGACCTCGTCCCTCAGCGAACCTGCCGCCACATATGATGAACTGGCGGAAGAGGCGACCTTCGAGGATCATCAGATGATTGCCGCTCTGGACGAAGATCTGCAGCGTCAAGGCATGCAGCTATCCCAGAAGCAGGCTGTAGATGAGGCATCCCCTGAGCCGTTGGTCCATCTTGATGAGCCTGCGGCAGAGGAAGACGTCGCTCAGGAAGCCGGCGATAGCTGGTCGAGTCGCTTCATGGGACCAGGATGGCGGGGCGAGGAACAGGCGTCTCACGTCGAGGAAGATGAAGACGAAGATCCGGAAACGCTGATTCGTGAAAGCTTCCGCTCTGCGCTCGAAAAAACGGAGGAAGAGGATACTGGCGGCTTCGACGCCGCTCTGCAGGAAGCAGAGGCCAGCCCATATGGCAGCATCTATGATGCGGACTGGAACCGCACCGATGACGAGGACGGTATTCGTGCTCAACAAGGGGGCGATGCGGCGCTCGACCAGCCCAGCTCGAACTTTGAAGACGATTCGGATGTTCGTGCGATTGCAGAGACGTCACATATCGGCCCGGATCCTGAAATCGAAGATTTTAATGATCCCGGACCTTATCTTGGCGAAGGGAGGGGCGATCAGGACAAGCCTTCTTACCTGGGACGCGGCGTCCAGCGCGACGAACCTAACCAGGGCGGGGCCTATGTATCCACCGCGCAAAATTATGATCCGCTCGACGATGAAGACTATGACGAGGTCGATTCTGCGGCAATAGGCCGATTTGGGCCCATCAATGGCCGTTCACAAAACTTTGATGAGCTTGGGCGGGACGGCAAACTTGACAACGAGTCCGCCGGATATGCAGATCCGGACGACACCCAGGATTATGACAGGCGCTACGCAGAGCGGTACGACGATGATGCAAAGCATGATCTTGAGGATGATTTTGACGACACTCTAGTTGGCATCAGACATGACGATCAGCTCGACAATCTGGATGAGCCGTATGATTCGAAGCGCCAAAACAGTAGTGGCCTCGCGGTTGCAGCCGGATGGGTGGCCTTCATGTCGCTCATGGGGGGATTGGTGCTGGGCATCGTCAATTTCCGGCAGGATGTTATGACCGTGCGTCCCGGAACGGTAACCATGTATCGCTTGCTCGGCTATGAAGTCGAACTCGGCAAGGTGGATTTCGCCAGCGTGAATTACCAGTGGAGCAAAATTGATGGCAGACCCGCGCTAGAGCTGAGCGGACAGGTCGTTAATATTACGGATGATACTGTTGCTGTGCCGCCTGTGCTTGTCAGCGTTCGGAGCTCGTCAGGAGCCGCATTCAGGGCGGAAGCTTCTGTTCCGGCCGACGAATTGGGGCCACGCAGGAGCACGCCTTTCACGCTGGACCTGGTTGCACCGCCCGAAGACGTATCCAGGATCGAGCTGGAATTCGCCCCGGTCCGTTAAAGCATCGGACCGAAAAGTGGATACCGGTTTTCGGGTAAGGCCGGAGCTTGGATATCGAGATAGAGCGCCCTAGTTGTGACCTTTTAACAGGCGGGCTCTCTAGCCACGTCAGAAAACACGACATACCGAAAGCAAAAGCAAAAGCAAAAGCAAAAGCAAAAGCAAAAGCAAAAGCGAATGCCGAAGGACCGGCGTTCGCTTTTTGTGTTTTCGCGCATTGATCAACACCTGGCATTCAGGATTGCGGCGCGCTTGGCTGAGTCACACTGTGGCCCAGAAGCTATAAATATGCGTTATTCATATTCAAATACGTGTATTTCCTAGCTGCGCCTGTGCATAAGACACGGTATCAAATAATCACTAGAGAGAATTGGGTAGTTCAAAAATTTATCTTCGTGGGATTGGGCGAAATTAAGTCCGAGAAGTATAAATTTTAATATAGCGGCACTAGAAATTTAAAATATGGGGATTTTTCAAGTGAGAACAACTGGACTCGCAACGATATTACTTGCTCTTTTTCTATCGCATCCGGTTTCAGCTGGCTCGGACGGGTACGACGCCAGTAATATGTGGGGAACCGCTCCGGCAGGCGCGACCGTCGACGGCGCATTGGAGTCTTCAGCCATGCATGTCCAGAATGGCGTTGTCGCCGGACAGGTCAACTCGGCAGAGGCAGGTTTGCTTTACTCCAACGGCTCGGGAGAAAACTACAACATCTACTCAATTGGAAGCCAATCCGTCATTAGCAATACAATCCTGGGCGACGCAAACGATATCAGCGTTTCTGCAGATCAGCAGAGCAGTAATAGCGCAAGCGTCAGCAATAACGGTCAAATCAATACAGGCAGTAACGCCAGCAATAGCTTGTACTGACCCGCGTAACAGTAATTCAGGATTGTTTTCCAATGACAAATCGTTTTCCTGCACTCATGCGAGCTGGTCTCGCAGGACTCACCACCATTTGTTTTGGCGGCTGCGCTGCAACACCGCATTTCGACCTCGAAGCGCCGGCGCCTGCCGTTCATGTCAGCCAGTCCGCACTGCCAACAGCGGTTCAGCCTTACCCGCGTATTGAACGTGTCCTGAGCTGTATTCGCAAAACGGGCATTATCAGAAAACGCGTTTTCGTTGTCGGGAGCTTCGCGGACAGCACTGGCAAGATCAACGCCGTAGCGACAGGCGCAACGGGTAATTTCGTTCCCCAGGGTGGCAGCGCGTCTTATATCACCGACGCCATCCGAAAGGCCGGGGGCAAGGTTATCTCAACCTATTTTGGCCCGCCTGCGCGCCAGAAAACTGCGCATTACGCCATCAACGGGATCTTCAACAGCCTTGACTTCAACGCGCCAATGTCGGCCGATTTACGGGTTGGCGGCATCGGTCCGGTGGCCGGGTCCGGCTGGGCGCAATTGACGCTGTCCATTCAACTCGACCAGGCCGACACCAGGCTCAACGAGCAGATGAGCATGATCCAGCGGCCGGTCAAATTTCAGCAGGCCGGCGTTGGCGTCGGACGTGATTTCAACAGCTTGCTGGTTACGGGCACGGTGGTGCTGCGCAATCAGGAACGTTTGCAATTCGAAGCTCTCAACGGCCCGATCGCGCTTGGTGTCGCGGATGTGCTGATGAAAGAATTCCCCAAGGCCGCAGATCGCTGCCGGGGAATAGTCGCCGACCTTCTTGAAACACTCTCGTAACAGGAAGCGGCAAAACCTCGGGGAATATTGCCCGAAACTGGTTCTCAGAAAACACGCAAATCTTTAATTGGAGATATTATTATGAAAGCAACAAGTGTGCTCGCGATGGCTGCTGCCATGTCGCTGCTGGCCGGAACGTCCGGAGCGATCGCAGATCCGCTCGATATCAATATTGGTGATATTGATCAAACTACTACAAACAATAATACCGTAACTAATAATGGAAGAGTAACTCAAACGGGAGTAATTGAAGGGAATGGAAGCTCGCTTTCAGTCTCTGCCGCTGGAGCTGTTTCGTCGGAGTCGGCCAGCTTTATCGAGGTGCCCGAAGTTGACGGTATTACGATTGGTAACGTCACACAAGCAACTACAAACAGGGCAAGTGCTAGGATTACCAATAACAATTTAGGCTCTAATATCGATGCTGGTGCGGTTAGTGGTACCGGCGCATCCTTGAGTATTAGTGCAACTGGTGCTGCTTCCGGCCTCTCCGTATCAAGTATAATGAATACGGAAATAGGCGGTCTGGATCAGAAAATTGTTGTTGGAAAGGTTGACCAGGATACGATTAACCGTGCTCGTATTAATAACAATGGAGGAAAGATCTCTACGGGTAATATAAATGGTGTTGGTGCATCAGTATCAGTTGCTGGTACTGGCGCTGTCTCTTCTGTTTCCGTTTCCAGTATTTTAGATAGTCAACAATTAGGCGAAGTTAAAATTGCGAAGTGGTCTAATATTAATCAGACTACAAGAAACTCCGGTATTGTTAATAATACCGGCAATGTTACAACCGGCGCACTGACCGGCAACGGAGCTTCGGTTTCCGTATCGGCTATCGGCGCAGCCTCATCGGTTTCAATATCTTCCATCAAATAAGACTAAGAAGACGAACTCGTAATGCGTAACGGATGAGCCAGCCTTTAAGGCTGGCTCATCTTACGTTTTCGGATCTTGTTGCGTTGAATATTAAGACGCTTATCTAAAACCGCTCGATCAATCGCTCGATATAATCCAGCTCCATTTGCGGGCGGTTATGTTCGCCAAGGCGGCGGCGGAGTTCTTCCAATATCTGCCGCGCCCGCTGGACTTCACTTTCCTCGGGAACCTTGACGGAGTCGCCATCGTCGAGCCCCTGTGTCGGCAGAGGCCGCCCGAGCGGATCGCGATCGCCATTGCCGCCAAACGCACGGCCCGTCTGGCCACCGGGTTGCCCCATGCCTTGCATCATCTGCTCGGCAAGGGACTGCGCACCCTGACGCAGCCGGTCGAGCGCCAGCGTTTGCTGTTCCGTCGCCTGTCCCGGATTATCATGACCCAGCGCTTCGCCCGCATTGCCCATCGCTTCACCGGCGCCGCCGAATTCCTCGGGAGTCTGAGCGCCCATTCCGTTCAACTGGTCCATAAGCTGCTGTAGCTGACGCTGCAGATCGGCTTGTCCCTGCTGCAATTGCCCGAGAGTTGGCTGGCCACCCTGTCCTTGCCCCTGGCTGCCCTGACCCTGTTGACCTTGCTGCTGGCCCTGACCTTGCTGTCCCTGCTGACCGGGCATCTGCTGGCCGTTTTCGCCCTGTTGCTGGGCGCGGAACGTCTCATCGAGAAGTTTCTGCTGCTCCTGAATGATGCCGCTGAGTTCATCAAGCGTCTGCATCATCTGCTGGGCTTGCTGATTCTGGCCCGGCTGCCCGCGCTGCAAATTCTCCAGCATGTCGCGTAGCTCGCTCAGCATCTGGCGTGCGGCGTCCTTGGAGCCAGAGCGGGCAAGATCCTCAATCTGGTTCAGCATCCGCTCCAGATCCTGAGGCGTCATCGTTTGTCCCTGCGCCATTTCGCGATTGGGATCGAAATGAGGATTTTGCTGGGCCTGCTGGCGCATGGCTTCGAGAAACTCGTTCATTGCCGTGCGCAACTCGTCCATGAGCTGCTGAAGTTCCTCGTCCGACGCCCCCTCCTCCAGGGCACGCATCAGATTTTCCTGAGCCGTCCGCAAACGGCGCTCGGCGTCTGTCAGATCGCCATCTTCAATGCGCGTTGCAATCTCCCAGAGAAGATTGGCGGATTGTTCAAGATCTTCCCGGTTTTCGGCGTTCTTCAGCCCCCAATAGGCGCTGCGCATTCCAAGATAGATGCTGGTGTCGCGAAGGAATTTCTCTGGCGCGATCGTCAGCGCATCCATAGCCAGCGCGATTTTTTCCTTGAGATCGGGGCGATCGACGAGCTTTTTGCGCTGCTCAATGACAACGCGTGCAAGTGGCTTGCGGAACTGGCGCTCCGGCAGAATAATTTTTTGGGGTTCGCTATAGCCAATTTGACCCGCCTGATCATGGGCTTCAAGCGTAACGACAACTGGCAAACCGGCCCAGAAATGCGAGGAAAGATCACGATAAGTCTGACCGTTGCCCTTCTTCGTATTGGCCCGTGGAAGCGTCAGCGGGATAGAGGGAGCCTGTCCCAGACGTTCCACATGCGCCGGACGGCCATCATTTTCATCCCATGAGGACCCGCCCGAACGGCTGATCTGCGCCAATGCGGAGGAGACGCCATAATCATCCTCGACCGTATATTTGAACTTGACCGAACCGCGCTCCGCCTCGTTGGGCACTTCGGTCATATTGATCGTCGGAGTCTGATCCTCGATAACCGTAAACGTCCAGCGTAATACGGGAGCCTTATCTTCGAGCAGTTCGACGACGCCGCTTGCAGCCAGAGTTTCGCTGAACTCCGCTGTCCCGGAGCTGGATTTGCCCGGCGTGGACGACGCCAGCGCGATGTCAGCGTCAGCGCCTTCCTCCTGTCCGAGCGGCACCTCGACATTCTCGCTCTCATCCGTGACAATCCGCAAGGAGAACTTGGCTGCGTCTTGATGATTGACGCGTATGGTCAGCTCGGAATTCTCCGGCACTTCAAAATGCGTCTCCGGCTTTTCGTCCGGCCCGTATTCCCGCGCGCCGTCGGCGATAATGACGGGCTGGCGCGCCGTATAGACCGGAGGCGTCACCCAGGCGTCAATCCGGCCAAGGCTGGCAAGAGTTGGAGGGGTGAGATCGAAGGCGGAGGCGATGCGCTCGCGCGCGTCCTCTCGGTTTATGACAAGGCCCACGGCGATCAGAAGCAACAGCAGCACGCGAAGGGCGAGAGGGTCCCACCGGTCGATGCGTGGATGCGGCCATCCTGCCTTTAGCCGGGCGAAGAGCGCGCTGAGCCGATCGCGGTGCGCTTCCCACAAACGTTTCGTTGCGGGCGAAGGCGTGTCCGCAGCCAGCGTGTCCTGATAGGCGCTGGCGGGGCGATGCGGTAGCCCTGCACGCG